>CAYRPF010000074.1:0-15678 GCA_964426185.1 uncultured archaeon
AGAAGCATTCTTCATTCGCAAAACGCTCTAATTTCAGTTATTTTTTTGAAATATTTGCAATACTACTAAGCACTAAATTGTCGACAATTGTTTGATATTACAATGTAATAGTTGAATGGGTTTAATTATGGAAAGCAATCATGCCTACATTTCAGTAAAATGGTATTTTGGAAGAAAAAAGGAAAAAATTGAATAATTTTAAAGAGATAGTTGCGCTTCACTCGCTTTATAATCGTCCCCGGTTCCGGTGATTTTATAGGTAATTTCTATTGTATCTCCGGCGGGAATCTCTTCAATCATCCAGATCAGTATATCTTTGCCTTCAAGACTTTTGATTTCACTGGGTTCTTCGCTGTAATCGCCGTATTCGAAGTTATCAGGGACCAGGTCACGTAATTCCACGTTTGATAAGGTCGTTTCACCAGTATTTGACAACCGTAATACAATTTCATATTCTCCTTCATTGGTAGAAGCCGCAACACGCTTGCCTTTGCGAATCTTTTTACGTTCGTGTACGACCGGTATGGTAATACTTTCAGGTATAATCTCAATTGGTGCACCTGCGGGGTATGTATTTCCTAAATACTTAACATCAGATACATATTCCGTATTTTTAGCGGGCTTATCCGCAGTGATGCTATATTTGATTTTAAAGATCATACCAGAAATGAACATTCCAATTGCGCTATCTCGTAATTCGGTCAGTGAAATTTTGAGAAGATGTTCGGAATCTGATGAGTTATCTGATGGTTCCATTTTAATGAAAGACTCATCTACAGTAATAGGTTCACCTAGTTCTTTCCAATCAATTTCTTCGTCTTCATCAAATCCTTCGTGGTTGTAATCGCTGGGCGGGCGTTCAATATAAATTTCGATTTCATCTGCTTTCGGAGGAATATATCCAGCAGGAATGCGATCTTCAACAATTAATTCATTTAGATCAGCACCCCCTGTATTTTTCACTTGATGTAAAACATCGAACGAACTTCGTGTGAAAGATGGAAGAGAAGTCTTGGAATAACGCAACAAACCCGCCATCATGGCAACAGCCAATTCAATATCATCAATTGTGATGGAACCCATAGTAGAAACTTTTCGATCTCCAATCAAAAAGAATTCCACTGTTTTATAGAATTTGGGTTCTTCTCCATTTTCGGTAGAAGTTTCCCATACTACTGATTCCCAACGGGCACCTGAAGCAATAGGAGGAATCTCATTTGGATCAATATCCAAGACTTTTTCTTCAGTAACTGCATTCACAATATCTAAATTCACCAATTGCATTTGAAAATCGGATTCATTTTCGAATATGACGCGACAATCATAGGTATCTGGATCCTCTTCTTTTTGGAAAATTTCCATACCCACAAAATTATCACTATAAGCATCGAATTTGTCGATTTGAGTTCCAGTTAATGCCTTATTGGCAAAGTACTTCACAAAAACTTTCCCAGTGTTTACTTTTTCTTCAGCAGAATTAACCTCTATAGACATGTTAACTTTAAGAGTGACTTCAGCACCTGCATCAACAGATTCGATGGTCCATACGATTAAATTTTCTATATCAATTTCTGCTCGTCCGAGATCAGTACTAACTACGTCAACATTAGTGAAACCATCGGGAATTTCTTTTTTAATTTCAATATTGACTAATTCATGATCAGTGGTATTTTTTGCCACAATTTTGAATAAAATGCGATTTTCATTTCCAGGAACCAGTGAATATGTTTTAACTGATTCATCATTCAAGGTCGAAATAAATTCCGTGATTTTCAAGGAAGGTTCTTCGAATGCATCAATTTCGTATTCGATTTCTCGTTCGGTGTCTGGATCTAAGTTTCTGATGGAAATTTGATCATCCAGTGAAGCGGATTTATCCTTTTTGAAGGAAATATCGATATCCCAAATTTTATTGGTGTTAGAAGGATTTCTGATTTTAAAAACACCACTGGTTTTCCTATCTTTCTCGATATCTGTTTCTCTGTTAAATTCAAAGTGGGTTTCTACCTTTTCAATTATTTCTAAAGGAACCAATTCTCCCTCTGCACCTTTGGGACCTAATATTATTTCTCCTTCTCTTTTTCCGGTCGTACTATCAGAAGTATATATCTTCCCTGTACTTGGATCTTTTTGATATTCTATCGTTCGTTGTCCACCTTGAGATTTCACCTTTTGAGCTTCAGCTTGCTCATATTGCTCATTAGAATCAAATCCCATTCGAGTTTTCTCCGCTATTTGAGGGGCACTTGATTCAACTTCATCAAAGAACGTTTTTAAGATATTATAATCTTTTTTACCGATTTTAACATCTTTGCCATTCTTTTTAATTGCACTTTCAATCGTGCTTTTTGGTAAATTACTCGGAGAGAGGTTTCCAAAAATCGCAAAAAACTGATCCGAGGTAACAGAAAAGTCACAAGAAAGAGTTTTTTTATCTAAAACAACCTTCCCCACATTTTTGATGTTGTATTTTTCAACCATATTTATTCAACCGCATATATCTTGTAGTAACTTAATTATGATTTATGTCGAAGTATTTAATAAGAATTTCCTTAACATTTCTATGTTTGATTTATGTCACAGCATTATAAATTCTAAGTTTTAGTGTATTTATTCAACAATTTAATAAATTATATGTCGTTTTGGAAATTATATGTCGTTTTGGAACCTTTTTCTAATCACATTTCTGTTGGGATTAGGAGGAGCAATTTCACCTGGAGCATTACTAACATATACTATTTATAGATCGATAAAGCAACCTAAACAATCCATAAAAACAGGTTTAAAAATCAGTTTTGGCCATGTAACAGTTGAGTTAGTGTTGATGATTTTTCTTCTAGCCGGAGTTCTAAATTGGGTGAAAAATCCCAAAGTAATAATTGTTATTGGCTTTGTAGGCGGAATTTTGTTAATATACTTCGGTACTACGATTCTATATCAAATCGCCCGTAAAAAAGTCGACACACAATTCCTAATTGCTAAAAGGGACAATATTACCCTTGAAGAAGACGATAAGAAAAAAAAATTTCCATATAATAAGAAATTGAACGCCTATTTTGCATCTATGGGGTTTTTGATGAGTAATCCATATTGGTGGCTGTGGTGGATCACCATTGGTACTTCTATTATGTTGGATAACGGTGTATTATGGGGGAATTGGAGCGCTTTTATCATTTTTGTAATTGCCAAAGAATTAGGTGCCATTATTTGGTATACTGGTGTATCAGTTGCGGTGGGTTTAGCTCGTAAAATTATGACGCATGGTATTTATTTGGCAATTCTCGCAATTTGTGGATTATTTATGTTAGTTTATGGAATATATTTGGGGATTTCCCCTCTTCTGTCCTTATGATCATTGAATTCATTCACACTCAATCAGATTACATAAAAAGAAAAAATTAAGTTCTTTTTCTGGCAGAAATTAGATTAAATCTATAATTTTTATTTTAATGGAATTTACAAATATTTTGGTCTTATTATTCAACCCATCATTTAAATATGCAAACGGGGTGGGAGTTTTTAAGTTATATGAGAAATCTAAAGAAACAGAAATATATGATTTTGTGGAATACTTGGTTAAATGGGTAGCTGGAACGAAATTAATCTTTATCGCTTTAATGATCGTAATTTTAGCGTTTGGAAATGAAAAGATGATCTCCTTTATGGCTTTGGCCATGGCAATTTCAATTTTATCCTTCTACTGGAAATTATATCTTCTAATAAGAAAAATAGTTCAAAATGAACAGATAGAAACGAAAAATTACTCAAAAACGTTAGCAATAATGATTGGAGCCATGATTATAGCATTTTTGATTGGTTTTATTTTATATTTTATCCCAAAATGAATAAAGCAAAAAAATTTAGTTTCATATTGAAAAATACAGCAAAAATTTTTTTATAGATTTGATACTTACATTCTATGATAAAAATGAGCAGCAATGCTGTTATATGCGTTAACCATCTCACCAAAAAATTTGGGGATTTCACAGCAGTAAATGATATTTCTTTTGAAGTGGCACATGGTGAGATATTGGGAATGCTTGGACCTAATGGAGCAGGAAAAACAACCACAATTAGAATGATCACAGGCGTTTTCAAAGTAAATCAACCAAATTGTATTAAAGTTGAAGGTACAGATATCTTGGATTCCCCTGAATATAAGGCAAATTTTGGAATTGTTCCAGAAGTCAGTAATGCTTTTTTAGATTTTACCGTATGGCAGAATCTCAAATTCTCAGGATCTCTTTATGGTTTGAAAAAATCGGAGATTGAAAAACGTGGAAATTATTTACTTGGACTCTATGATCTGAAAGATAAAAAAAATTCAATAACAAAATCTCTCTCAAAAGGATTAAAACAACGCTTAAATTTCTGTATGGCACTTATTCACAATCCAAATATTCTCATTTTTGATGAACCAACAACCGGTTTAGATCCAATTTCAGTTAAGATCTTAAGAGAACAAATTTTAAAACTTCAACAACAAGGCAAAACAATTTTTATAACAACCCATGATTTACGTGAAGCCGAAAAAGTCTGTGATAGAATTTTGGTACTTTACAAAGGTAATCTGATTGCTGATGAAACTCCTGAAAAATTAAGGCAAAAATTTAAATCAGAAACAATAATTTCCTTAGATTTTTACTCAAAACCAGATAAATGGGAATTAATTCTTGATGAATTGCGAAAAAAGTTCAAAATTTTGCAAAAAAAATATCGGATTCAAATCATGAGTAATAATATTCTGGAAGATATGGCTCAATTAAATGAGATAATCCAAAATTATAAAATCATTCCCGAAAATATCAAAGTAATTGAACCTACTTTGGAGGATGCATTTATTGATCTGATTCAAAACCATCAAAGTGCCGAAATTACTAATTTGAAAAAAGAAATGAAGAATGTGTAAAAAATGACCAATAATAATAATAATAGAGATTTGAGAATACGAATTCGCCGCATCTTGGCACTAGTACGGAAAAATATTGCTCTTTACTTTAAAAAAGGGCCAGTAATTGTGTTTGGTTTACTGTTCCCGTTTTTCATTACACTTTCATGGATAATTGGAAGAAATCTATCAATACAGCAAGTATTTGTTGGAATTGTGGCTATGTCAACTTTTTTCAGTGCCACCGCTATCTCGCCTGTTGTAATTCCCATTGAAACTCGAGAAAAATCATTAGAACGTGAATTATCTTCCCCATTACATATCTCAGATATAATTTTAGGCATAATAATCGGTTCGAGCATTTACGCATTTTTCATGTCAATTTTAGTATTTATAGTATTTTTACCATTTCTTCCAGCAGGAACACTGACGTTTCTTGAAATTTGCGTAATTATTGCGGGAATACTTATGATATGCATATTAGGTTCTGTTATTGGTACGCTAGTATCCGCTTACCCAACAGATATGACTTCTAATGTAATGGTGATTATGAACTTAATCAAATTTCCATTACTTTTCATAAGTGGAATATTCTTTCCGATATCAAATATAAGCCCGATAAGCCGAATATTTGTCCATATTTCCCCCATAACGTACATAGTTGATATTTTATGGTATGCCACATCAGATCTTAATATATTTCCGATATGGATGGATTTATGTTTGCTTTTAGTCTGGATTGTGGTTTTATATTTCATATCTCAAAAAATCCATGAAAAAACCATTCAAAAACGCATCTCTTTAGGAGGAAAACGTCCTCATCGTAATTAAATTAAAGAAAAAAACATAAAAATCAAAAAAAACACAGAAATTATAATTCTGAAGGGGGAATAATATTTTTTCCTTTCTTTTCTTTCAGTAGAGTTAATTCAGAGCGAATTCTCTTTAATTCATTCCAAAATTCTTCTGGCATCTCAGGTTCATCTTTATATAATTTTTCCATCCGGTCGTATTTGGCTAAATAGCGATCAATCCTTAATGAAAATTGAGCATTATATTCTTCCTCCGTGTAGATTCGTCCTTCAAAAACTGCGCTAAATAATTTTCGCAAATCTTCATACTTAGGAATTACACCAATAGGAGTTTTAATTCCATCAAAATCTCCATGAACCCGACCTTCTGCCCAGAGTAGCCATACTTTTTTATCCAATTTAGTATTTAAATATTTTCCATCTTCTCCCTTTAAGAAGTAATTTGTAGAGAATACTTTCGGGCATTTCTTCAATTTTCGGCCGAATATAAGATGATTTTGGAAATATTTGCCTAATGGAACGATGATGAAGTCCATATTTGCCATTGGACTGGATTTTCGCACGCCTTCTTGTCCCAATGTAGCAGATGTGGTTTCGGATTCAATAGTGGCTCCGATAAAAACTCCATGTTCCCAATTCAAACTTTCTGCAACAGGAACGGTAGTATCAGAATCTCTTCCTCCATAAAGAATACCAGATACTGGAGCACCTTCAGGATCATGTAATTTCTCATCTACATTTTCTAGTTCATCAATACGTACGGTAAAGCGAGCATTAGGATGTGAAATAGGAACTTCTTTTCCTTTGGAATCTTTTATACCTTTTTCCCATTTACCATAATGATTCCAACCTTGAGTAGGATATTCTACATCTCCCATACCTTGCCAAAATACTTCTCCCTCATCGGTTGTTAATACATTTGAGAATATAACTTCTTTTGGAGTCGTAATTGCCCGATAGATGACGGGATCATCTTTTGGATTAACATCTTTGATAATTCCGAATATCCCTTGTTCAATATTCACCGCACGCATATCCCCATCTTTTCCTTCCCGGATATATACGATGTCATCACCAACTATTGTAGCTCCGGGAATCATTGCCGTACTTGTTTTTCCGCAGGCAGAAGGATATGCTCCAGCAAAATAAGTTTTGCGACTACGATCCAAGGGGTAGAACGCTGAAAGAAACATGTGCTCAGTTAACCAATCTGAATGATTTGCCTTATAAATAGCCAAGCGTAGTGCTAATTTTTTACATGCAAGACTATTCCCTGCATATTGATTATTTACTGAAAAGACCCGAAATTCGAGGGGATCAATGTAAATTCTTCGTTGATCGACATTTTTGGTGCAGTTTCTTCCATCCAATTCTCCAGCAGAATGCCAAAAATAGAAGAAATCATCTTTATCTTCTAAAGACGTGCGGAAATGCTCATATCCTGGACGATAGAGAATATCCTCAGAATGACCTACATAAAAACTGTCGGTTATTTGCAAAGCAGCGATTGCAAAACGTGAATGAGTAGGGCCCAAGCAGAAAAAACGAACGGCCATTGTTTTATTCCGCATTGCTCCATCCATGAATGAAAATATTTCTTTTAATCCCTTTTCGCGTTCTACCACATTTAAACTTCTACTTAATGTTTGACCTTCGGGTAATAAAGTAGCGGTATGTTCTTTATCTCTGGCTTGATCGCGATATCCGTCATAATGGATGGTGTGTCCTTCAGTTTTCAAGGGTTGTTCTTCATGGTATTCCAAAGCAAGATTACGAAAACGCTGAATTTCTTCGGGTGCATCAGTGAAAACCATAACTTTAGCAGGTTTCATCAATTCTATCGCATCGAAAACAACTTTATTTACTTTAGGATTAGAAAGTGCTTCCAGTTTTGCTTGATCTCCCGGGCTAATCTGATATTCATGCATAGTTATTCATCCTTCACGCAAGAAATATGAATTAACAATTAGGTGAATGAAGGTTTGCGAACATTAAAAATGTTTTTCAAAATCACATATTTTATGCAAGTTTTTTCATCCAAAGAGCAATCGCTATTCTAAATTTCACCAAAATCATGGGAATTTCGTGGGCGTGATCAAGTTTTGGAAAATGTTGTTTAGTTAGAAACACTTTACTATAAAAATTTTTAAATAAGGTATTTTTTAGTAAATTAATAGAATTTCATATTTTTTGCATCTTTGGTGCAAAACAGTATATATTTCCTTCCATTTGACTAAATGAGATATAAAAATAATAGGGAGCCACTTTTGTGTTAGAGAATATCTTTTTAATTTCGTTTAATCACATCAATAAAGTCCAGACTGATTCTCTCACTCTTGCCTCTCCTCATTTAAAGTCGCATCACTCAATTTTTGCTTACCCCGATGATTTATTTCTTAAAACTTCCCCGAATTTGATAGATCAAATTATTTCCCAGCAAAAACATAATTTAGAGGTTTCTTTAGATAGAAAATCATTTACCGAAGATTTTCTATATTCAAATATCAAAGCCATTAAATCGGAAGACAAAAAATTCTTGGTTTCTCCACTTCCGTATCGCCATGTATTAGGATTAGTCTTTGATCTTGAAACTGATCCATTCGATTATCGAAACGAACTAGTTAAACTCTTTCTTGATTATGTCTTAGAAAAATATTTTAACCGCCCCACCAAAAACAATAAAGATACACTTTTATTAACTCTTTTTGTGGATCTCAGAAATTACAGCCATGAATCCAATCTTTTCAAAGATAACTTGAATGAACTCCACTTTTATCGGGGAGAACCATACATTAAGGTTTTTGTTTTCGGTATTGATAACGCAGGAAAAAGTTCTTTAATGAGATTACTGGCCACAGGAAAATTTGATGAAAATTTCTTTATTCCTACCAGAAAGTTCCGAATCACAAACATTACTTTAATAAATCGAATAAAACTTAGTTGCTGGGATATGCCGGGGCAAATTATATTTCGAGAAGATTGGTTACGAGGTGCTCAAGCAAGTAATATTTTGCTATTTGTATTAGACGTTGCTGATACCGATCGATATTCTGAAGCAAAAAAAACTTTTTGGAAAATGGTCAATCTCTATGATCTACAACATTTGCCCGTGATATTCATAGTTAATAAAATCGATCTATTGGAAAATCCAATCGATAAAACAAAAATAGAGCAAATCTCACATTATTTTGGATTGTCAAAATTTGTAAGAAGAGACATCATAGTAATTTCCACCAGTTTACCAACTCGAACTGGAATTGATAAATTAAAAAGAGAAATTTCCAAAATTGCAACTCATCTACTATTAGTAAACGGTGTTAAGGACCCCCTTTTTATGGCAGAATAATGTCATTAAAGAGTTTCTTTTTATAAGCCTAATATTTTAATAAATCCTGAAATTTATTTTCTTAATATATTATGAATAATTATTCATAAATTAATATAGAGGTAAATTACAGAGGTAAATTATTATATGTGGAAAATTGAAAAAAAATTCTGTCAAGGTTGCGGAATATGCGCCCTTCAATGCAATGGAATACAAATAATTAATGGATATGCAGAAATTGTAGAACAAGATTCATTGTGCATCGAACGAGCCGCTCGAGTTTGTCCGAGACACTTAATTCAAAGAATTTAAAAATATTCTTTTCCTTCTAATTCTTCTTTTTCTCCTCTTTTTAGTTCTTTTTTTATCACTTACGAAATTTGTTCTTCATCGGAATGATTACTTTTTGATTCTTCCGACTCAGAATTTTTCTTCTGTATATCAACATCTTTAAATTCACCCATTTTAGATTCAGATGATTTAGGACTTTCTTCGCTTTTTTTGACTACATCCTTCTTTGATTCTTCCTTTTTAGGTGCTGGAGGTGGAGGAGAATGTTTCGATACAATAACCTTTGCGGGTTGAATAACTTGATCTTTAATCTTATATCCTTTTTGAATGACATTTACTACAGTATCTTCAGGTATATCATCATTAACAACTTTCATCATTACTTCATGCAAATTAAAATCAAAGGGAACTCCTGTCTTATCAATAGGCTCTACATGAAAGCTTCTGAAGATATTATTCAACATTTCATATAATTTCTTAAATCCTTGCATGAAATTATCAATTTTGCTTTCCACAGGGATATGTCCATTGGCTTTTTGATTTTGAGCAGTTTCAAAAGCTTTCTCAAATGAATCGATTAAAGGAGTAAAAGCCGTAATCGTATCTGCTCGGGTTTTTAATCGAATGACATCTTGTTGTTTGATGAAATATTTGCGTGTATTTTCCATTTCTGCTTGTAAATATCGATATTTCGACTTTTGATCTTGAATTTGGGTATCTTTTTCTTTAAGTTGTTTCTTTAATTGTTCAATTTGTTCTTTAAGTCGTTCCGTTTCAGATTTTGGCTTTGGTTTCGATTTTTTTTCTGTGGTAAGATTAGATTTTCTTCCACTTTTTGCTTGTCCGTCTGATTTTTGAGTTTTAGTTTCGTTCTGAGGATTATTTTCTGGTTCTTTTATTGTTTTTTCATCTAAAGAATGTTTGTTTTCTGAATTTGATTCAGCTTCATTGACTATTTTACTTTCTGAGTTCATATCCATCTCCTGTCTGATATTTTTTAAATTTATGGAATTCGATTTTTCTTTCAAAATATTTCTCTAATATATAACAATGGGGGATAATATTTAAAGAGCCATCACATCATTTACAATTTACGTATACGAATTCTACGTTTTCTTTGCAATCGCAGAGATTTCTTAAAGGTAATCTCTAAAATATTATCTTCGGCATGGAATTGAGCTCGACCAGATTTAGGACTGATAGTTGTATTCAGCTTGATTTTCCGGTAATAATCTCCAGACGTAACTTCTAATATATAGGGGGACGCCTTTAATTGAATTTCTTCGCCACTTTCTTGTTCAGGAATTTCTAAGATTACTTTAAGATGTAATTCATCTTCGTAGAAATCCAAAAACTGCTTTATCTGCCGCCTTTTAATTTCTTTTTGTTTTGATACAAAATGTGCCAACGCATTGTGAAATTCATTGAGGGTATCTTCATCATGCTCTTCATCTAATAAGATAGGTTTAGATTTTACTGAATCCCATCGAAATTGAAAAGATTTTCCATTAAATGGATTGGTAAATTGAAATATTGGATCTTCTCCATCTTCATCACGGACAGGCTCAAAATAATAGTCCCTCATCCGTTTCACGATTTCCTCATCACTCAACAGTTTATTGAGTTTTTTGGTGATCCGATACGTCAATTCTTTTTTAGTAGACTTTGTTTCTTCAGGATTAGCCGTCATTTTCTCAGCATTTAGTTACATTAAATTTTTACAAAAAATGGATAAAACAAAGATTTAGCGTGGTGTAGATCACAGATTTGAGGGTTAAAAATTTTTTTACTACTTTTTAATCTACTAACGGAATAATTATATCTAAAATTCCATTATTGAAATGAGCAGTGGCGGAATCAATGTCCACATCTTTCGGCAATTTAATACGCTGACTTTTCAAATTTACTTTAATCTCCAATTCATTTGATGAAATTGCAAACAGATCAACAGCTTCTTTCTGAACACATGGTAAACTAACAGCAACCTCAATCTGATTGGGTTCTTCAAAGATATCAACAAACCATTCTTCTTGTTCTTCTTCTTGTTCATTCCCTGGATTATCAATTTTAAGGGAATCTGTTTCTTCGTTAAACATTTCATCGAATGTGTCGAAAATCTGATGCAATAAATCCCAAAAATCAAAAGGGTCGTCATGTCTAGTCGTCATGCTCTCACTTCCTTATTATATACTAATTTGAAATTTTATTCTTGCTTCGAAACTTCCTTCGAAACTTTAATAGTTACTATAATTAAGAAAAACAAAATATTTAAAGTTTGTTAACATTTTGTTGTCTTTACTAATAAAAATATTAGATTTCGATCATTTTCTTGGAAATATTCCAAAAAAATTCATAATCTTTTTAGCATCGATTGAAACTAATAATATTAATAATAATAACAATAACCACAATATCGGATTGTTTTTAGACTGGTGTCGTTCAGAATGCCCTCAAAGAAAAAAATTGATGATTTAGATATTCAAATCTTGAAATATTTGCAAAATGATGCAAGAAGAAGCTTGAAAAAACTCGCAGATAAATTGAAGAAAAAAACCAGCACTATTTATCACCGGCTCCAGCGCTTAAAATCTAATGATGTTATTCTCGGTTACTCCATTATAATGAACCCGGGATACTTGGACATCCATAAAATTGGAATACATACTATCAAGATAAAACCATTAAATATATCTTCGCTTGATGCGACTTTTCTTTCTAGTTTTGCAAATTTTATCAAAACAGAATTTTCTGAAGTCCTGTTTATTGGGATCTCTGAAGATTCACAAGCGATCCATCTTATTTCCTTTCATTCTTCAGATAAGGCATTAAATGAATTTTTGACCAAATTAAAGGAAAATCCCTATATTGCCAACATCGAATCTCAATATATAAGCGAGATTGTAAAAGGCCAGAAGCTTTTTTCTTTTAATGAACACTGGATGAAAGCTTCAGTGCGCCACCGAAAAGTGAAAAGGGAATCTAATCAAGATGAAAGTCAGGTAATGGAAATAAATCTGGATGATGAATTTCAAGATGATGAAGATATAGAGGAAACCGATGAAGAGCAGAACAATGAAGATTTCGATGAAGAGATCCGATTTTAAAAAAAGAAAAAATAGAAAATATCTTAATGCCGATAGCATATACTGTTGTTATTAGCTTTGAATCGGTATTATATTTCACCAAGCGGGATATTCCAGTTTAACAAAACCATCATCTACTTTGGATACCGATTTCTCAATATTCAAATAAGTTCATCTATTACATATTTCAATAATAGGATATTTACTCAGAAATGACTTTAAAAAAATTTGTCATGGAAAGAAATCAAAACAAACCGGGAAAAATTGAGAAACGAGTCCTTTTCTATAGTTTTCTTATCTTTTTATCCATCTTTGCTAACACAATTTTGACTTCGAATAAGTCAGAATTTTTTAATGCCCTTTTTGCATCTGTCGCTGATCCTTTAACCGATGATCAAGTTAAAATAATGGTATCACTATTTGATTCGATCTATTATGCCTCATTTCTGATCGGAATTGTAATCGGGATTGTTTCTGATTCCAGTGGAAAACGGAAAATTTTGATCATCATCGGATCTGCTGGGTGTTCGGTGCTATTCGTTTGTATGACAATTTCTCCGACCTTTCTGATTTTGGTCATTTTACGTTTCATACAAGGGTCGTTTCATGTCGGGGTTTGGCAAACCTTAATGGTTCTTATTCTAGATGAATCCGATAGCTCGAACCGTGCAAAACATATGGGCTTGTTTACGATGTTTTTGGGGATGGCGATGGGATTAGGAACAATGATAAGCGGGTTTATTGCGCAAGTCCATGTATTTTTACCTTATTACATTGCAGGAGGATTCTATCTTATTATTATTATCTTATCATTAATTTTTATTCATGATCCTAACCATATCAAAACTCGAATTTCTATTTCTGAAAGTGTACAGCTGTTGAAAAAAGAACCAGGCATAATAATTCCATGCATCTTCAATTTTGTTGATAGGTTACACATGGGCTTTTTAGTGACTATTGTACCCCTCTTTCTCACACAAGTTTTCCCATTACGGGAAGGATTACGGGGGATGATTTTAGGACTTGGGGCATTACCACAACTGATTGTAGCCTATCCGGTTGGCAAAAAGTGCGATTCTTCATGGGGCTTGAATAAACCATTGATTATTGGATCCTTAAGCTATGGACTTATACTTAGTGTCACCGGAGTGTTGGGTAGTCTTAATCTTGGATTATTTATTGCTTTGCTTATATTGGGAGGTGTGTCTATGGGTTTTACTACACCGCCTACGAATGCTTTACTGGGTGAATTTGTCGATCCTGAACATAATGGAATGGCAACCGCTGTTTTTAATTTATTCGGGAATTTAGGGATTGTACTGGGACCCTTAGTCGGAGGATTATTGGCTCTGTTTTCTTATCAACTTTCATTTTTCGTTGCAGGTATGATCGAATTAAGCACCCTTGTTTTAAATGTTATGCTTATAAAATCACACCCTGCATACACACACCAACCCAAGTTTTAACTCACTTGGTATTCTGGTCAAGTATCTGGATTGAATACATGGTTCATATTATAAATTGCATCAATAACTCCTATGGAGAAATTGAGTTGATAATACTATTTAAGAAAGAAGGAAGGAAAGTAAGTAAAAAAATTTGAAGTTATATACATATTTTTGATTACAATAGTTGAGATTCTCGATGACGGCGTTTAATTAACTCCTTTTGCACGTTTCTCCACCTCTCTCCGTGGAGCGGAAAAATAACTAAAAGAACTATTACAAGCACAATACCTGTGATATTGGCAATACTCATTAATATTCTTAAGCCAAGTTGAAGATTTCCGATATTTTCTCCTTCTTGCACACCAAGCACATAATCATTCCAGCCATAACCGGAAAGAACTAACATAATAACTAACACAACTAAAATGGTGGAATATCGATTAATCAGCGAATTCACACCATAATATGTCCCTTGCCTGCGTTTGCCAGTTTTTACTTCATCTTCATCAATGACTCGACCAATTAGGATATCAACATAATACATTGCTCCTGAAAGACCGATTCCGACTAATGCCATAGTAATAATGGCAGCATTTTGGCTCGATTCATTGAAAAACCAGAATGGAATAAGTGAAAGGATCCAAATTGTGTTGCTGATGATAAAACCAATGCGCATATCAAATTTTTTACCCATCCACTCCATTAAAGGAAATGTAGCAGCTGCAACAAGTAGTGCCACTAACAACATCAATGTAAGAGTGAAATCTCCTTTTTCAATGCCTAGAACCCAAATTCCATAAAGTGAAATTATTGCAGTAAGTAGCTTAAACACAAACCAATTTAACATATTTGCGGTAATAAAAATCAAAAAGGCCTTATTTTTGACAGTTTCCTTTAATGAAGCCCATATTCCAGGCATTTCTTCGGGTTTTGTTAATTCGGCGGGATCTTCCTTCATTCCAATCTTGAAAAATAAGAAACCCATGATTAAAGTAATTACGGCAATCAAACCTGCAACCCACATATAATTTAATGGTATATTTTGAACAATTTCCGCAGGTGTTTCATTATCAGGAGCCATAGGATTGATTAAAAAGGAAGGCAAAGCAAACCCAATTAATATCCCAATAATAGTCATTGTATTTTTTATACGATTTGCACGACCGCGCTCGCGTTCGGATCTAAACATTTCTGGAAAAAGAGCAGTTTGATTAGCTGAAAACATTGTATAAAAAAGATCATATAAACAAATGATGATTACCATGTAAGCTGTGTTCCATCCATCCGATTCAATAGGAATTGGCCAGAAACGTGGCGGGAAAAAGAGAAGAAAATTCATTAAAGCAAATGGGACAAGACTTAGTAGTACCCAAAAACGACGACGACCAAATTTTGATTGTGTTCGGTCTGAGAGCGTGCCGATAATCGGATCATTGATACTGTCCCATATAGCAAAAAGAATATAGCTCGGCGCCAGCCAATATAGATCGATTCCCACTACTGCATAATAGAAAGTAAACGCGGCAAATTGGAAAAATTGATGGCTCATCTGATCTGTGAGCGCCCCAAAGCCGAAACTCATTGTGGTTGATGTAGAATGGGAATATTCATTAAATTTTTTCTCATAAGTACTAAGTGAGGTTTCTGATTTGATTTCTTTTGATGACATTGCATATTTCCCCGAATTAATAAATTTAAAACATTTATATAATATTTATTTAATTAAATATCTCCTTAAGTGAATTTAAATTTTCATGATTTCATTCCAAATCAGAGACTTCACCCAATATTTCAAGAAGAATAGTTTCAAATTCTTGCCCGGTTATAGGGG
>CAYRPF010000075.1:0-15331 GCA_964426185.1 uncultured archaeon
TCTCTTGGAATAGTCGAAAAATAAAATATCTATGCGCCTTTGTTAGTTGAAAATATTTGATTGAATCATTTCTGAAGGATTAACGATTTTTTGAGACAAATTCTCTTTAAAAGAAGGAAAACGTTTATGAAATGATTGAGTATTCAACATAGGCCAATCTCGAAAAAGAAATAGCGAACTAAGTGGTTTTTTACCAATTTGTTTATAATCTTGTTTAATGGTATTTCTCAGAGCATCGAGATCAAACAATGAAATAATCTCGGAAGATGATAATACATCCAGAAACCTTATGTAATAACGTAATAAATCATCGCTAGTGTCGATGTCGTTTTGAGATTTATATTTATGATAAATTGCATTTTCCAGCAAACATGGATAGGTTTGATGCTCCCACATGATTACATTTGTAAAAAGAATGAATAATTCTTCCATACTAAGTCTATAGTATATTGATTTATACAATATATTCATATCATCTAAAGGAATTTCTTCCTTATTAGAATATTTCTGTTGTCTTCTAAAAGATTCAATAAATTCGGAATAATTACAATGGACAAAGGAACGCAATACTGTTTCAAAGAATTTCGTGTGATTGTCATATTGTAGAAAAATCAAAATAGCTCTGTATAAATAATCTTGCATTTGACGTTGACGTGATCGAGTTCGAGTGCAGTTTTTCCACTTTTCTGAAAAAGGATTACTTTTAGCGCGGTGACTATACTCCAACTCAAAAAAACTAATATCTAACAAGTCATTCATCATTTGGAATATTAATTCTTTCATTCAGGTATTTCACCGTGCTAGAATGGATAAAAAAAAATGGAAATAAGATTTCACACCTACTACTACTACTTAGCAACTTAGGAAATAAAAGCCTTACGTGTTTTTCTTCACTGATTGTGCTAAATTTAGTGGGAAGATCATCCCAAAACCATAATTTAATTAAATAGGAATTTTATTAAGGAAATAATATATATGAGATTCGGTTCAAATCAACGCTTTTCGCATCATTTTCAATATCATAAATCAGATTGCACCATCATCACCGATGTTCAAGCCAAAATTAAAGTTGCCATGGATAGATTTCATCAAGATCTCTCAAATCTTGAAAAATTTGTGGAAGAACATCCGGATTGGAAAGATTCCTACTTTCCTGTGAGTATCAGTTCTTCTAATTCGCAAAATTCTGAAAATTCTAATAAATCTCGCGATGCAATTATTTCACTGATGGAGGATGCTGCGAAATTAACGAATGTAGGTCCGATGGCAACAGTTGCAGGTGCTTTAGCCGATAGAATGGTTCAAGTTATATTAACAGAAATAGCAGGTGAAACTCTTCCTCGTGTGGCAGTAGTAGAGAATGGGGGTGAAATCTCCATCAATTCCCAAGAAGATATTATTATAAATCTCCAAGTTCTATCTACTTCGCTTCAATCAAAACTCGGATTCAAGTTTATCGGAGGTTCACCGCCACTCGGAATAGCTACCAGTTCAGCTACTTTCGGACATGCTGATAGTTTAGGAGAAGCAGATGCCGTAGTCGTCTTTGCTCCTTCTGCCGCGATTGCTGATGGGGCAGCGACTTATATCTGTAATGCAGTAAAGGGAGAGAACAATCAAGCTGCGATTCAAGCAGGATTAACAGCTTTTAAGGATATACCAGATCTGTATGGAGTTTTTATTGTTAAAAATGAAATAATTGCTCAGAAAGGAGAAATTCCCCCAATAGTTAGGATAACTGATTCAAAAAAGAAAGGATGTAGAAAATAAGTGGGTTAATTTAATGCTTGACGTGGACATGCATCCAAGCAGAGTTTGCAACCATTGCAATTTTCTACATGAAAATGAAAATAATCATGTTCATCCATCTGCAAAGCCGAAAATTTGCAAATAGATATGCACCATCCGCACTGAACACATTTTTCTGGGAAATATTCAATTGTTCGATGAAATTTATCAGTTTTACTACTCATTTCCTTCATAATCCTCCTGAGACAAATTTTTAAATTCCGTTTCCCTTGGTAAGGGAAGAACGGGTGGACGGAACGAAATCACCCCTTGTTTGCTCCATTTCTTAAGAATTTTCGTAATTTGCCGAGATTTAGCATATGAAGAAGTTGATGACACAGGTATTTGCTTTCCCTCGATTTCAATGACTCTGGATTTCAACTC
Source organism: uncultured archaeon (assembly GCA_964426185.1). Taxonomy (GTDB): domain Archaea; phylum Asgardarchaeota; class Lokiarchaeia; order Sigyniarchaeales; family Promethearchaeaceae; genus Harpocratesius. The sequence goes on from CAYRPF010000075.1 coordinate 2,173, forward strand.
CTCATAAGAAACTTCTCGCAACAAAGGACGTTCTCTTTCTCTGGTAGAATAATCTAATACTGAAGTGAAAATTTCGCTATCCGGAGTTCCACACGTTCGAGCTAATCCTTCGTTTATTATCGGAATGGGAATTCCCAACCCAATAAAACAACTTGAGCCATATCCTGAAATTGCTGCACCCGCAATAAATTCAGGTGACATTTCTTTTAAATTTCCGGTTACCATGATATTTCCCATCTGAGATCTCGGATTATGCTGAGTGCCAGGACCAATAATCGTTCCTAAAGCACCTCCTAAGAATATTGAAGTTCCGAGACCAATAGTTTGATAGGTGGGATCGTTATTTAGAGGTGACATTGTGCCCACTCCTCCATAAGCCCCATTTTGAAGATTTGGTAGAAGTTTACCCATATAAGTATATAAAATTTCACCAGAATTATTAACTGCACAAACATACCGTTGGTAAGCATTACGAGGGTTTATCATAATTGCTTGATTAAAATTCTTTAATTTCAGACGGACATTTAGAGATTTTCGGGGATAACAATCAGTTCCCGCGCCGGTAACTTCAATTTGTACGGATTTTCTCCTTAATAAACTTTCCAGAACATGACCTCCACCAAAATTTTCGTTTTCTGAACTAGTTTGAGTAACCCCTAAGTAAAAATCTGCGGCAGCATTTCCGTGATAGGCATTAATTCCATCAATTACAACTGTTTCCATTTTTATGGGAGGATCTGGTTGAGGAATATTGAAAAAAACACCACTTGAGCACATACATCCAAAAGTGCCTGTGGTTACCACATCTACTTCTTCAGCAGCATATTCCACCCCTTCATTTTCAACTAATTCAACCATTTCTTCTGCTGTCAAAATGACTGCGACGCCATCTTTAATTTTTTTGTTAATTTCTTCATATGTTTTGGTCATATGATTTCCTCCTTTTTTTCATTTTGCTGAGGGATAGTTGAGTTATTACTTTTTTGATCTTGGTTGTTTAAATTTTGATTCTGATGGTTTCCTAGAGAATAGGATAAATTAATCGCGTTTGCAATTTCAGTAACATTAATACGCGGAACTACCACTGATACCGTGATTCCTTGATAATCTTGTAAGATTCCATGAGCAGAAATACCCGAATGTTGCAAAATTTTACCAATTTTTGCAATAATTTCTGCTTGATGTTTCTGATCGGTAATAATTGTAATGATTCCGGCTGGTTGTGCATAAATTTGTAGCCATTCTTCTGGGATATGTCCGTTTTTTTGGAATTTTTTTAGTTTCTCCTTCATATCAATATCGATCGTTGATATAAGCAGTCGGTTTTGTGAGTATGATTGCTGAAGGAGGGACAACTGTAGTTTATTGTGGTTACAAAAGGAGAATAATTCTTGCATAAATGCCATTTCATGAAACAAAAAAGGAGATTCTAATATAATAAGATAAGCATTCGCATCTATTTCAATTCCTTTAATTGGAAGACTTACTTTTGATGAAGAAATTAATGTAAATTCAGAACTCTCGGGTTGACGAAAAGCACGTAGTTCGATGGGGATTTGTTGGTTTTCTATTATGCTGATGCATTTTGGATGTAAAATTTTTGCGCCCAGCACTGCAATTTCCTTAGCTTCTGTATAATTTAATCTGGAAATCAAATGGGGTGCTTGAATATATTCCGGATTACCAGAAAGTACTCCAGGAACATCCTTCCAAAGAATAATACGGCCGTTTTCAAATTTTTGAGCATCATGAAGCATTCTCGCTATAATCGTAGCTGTAAAATCGCTTCCCCCTCTTCCTAAAGTTGTCGTGTAGCCGATTTCATTTCTCCCAATAAATCCCGTAATTACCAAAATTTGGTGATTCCAATTGTTATCAAGTAATGGTACAATTTTTTGAATGATTCGAGCACGAGTATGTTCTAAATCTGGCACTGCTTTATTATACTCGCTATTTGTGATTATCAAATCTTCCCCAAAAAAAACTTTTGAAGAAAAATTTTCTTGGGAAAGGAATAAATGAACTAAGGTTGCACACAATTTTTCACCAAATGACATGATATAATCGATAAAATAGGGAACAATGCCGAATTCTGCCACTTCTTCAAGAACAGTTGAAAGATCATGCAGTATTCCTTGTAATTCTCCTTTTGCAGAGTTTGTTACCTTTAAACTTTCTTCAAATAGATTATCAATAAATTGCTCGTGGATTTCTTCTATTTTCTTTATACGAGCGATTACTTGATGGTCACACCCAGTGCTCGCTAAATGGGTTAATTCTATCAACAAATCTGTTACACCTTTTAAAGCAGAAACAACTACGATAATAGTGGTAGGTTTTGATTCTTTCTTGAAGTAAGACGTGAGAATTTGCTTAATTTGACTGAAATCTTCAGGTTGGGAAAGACAACTTCCGCCAAATTTCATAATTACATTATATTTATTTTGTGTATTCAAAATTTTGACCTCCCAAATAATTTCTTCAAATATAAATATTCGGCATTAAGAACCGCACCTCTGCCAGCCCCAAGTTCTGTATTATGAGAGAGAACGGTCATTTTAAACCCATTGTTGAAGTTAGAAGGTTCCAAACCTCCAATAAAGGTGGTCATGCCATGATTATCCGAGGATAAATCGATTCGAGGTTGGGGACGATCTTTGTATTCTGATGAAAACACCATAATTGGGGTTTTTGGATAATTGAGAAGGCTTTTTCTATCAATTTCTGTCATGTCATCAGTTCCTTGAAAGTCTTGCAAGCATTTACGAATCTCTATTTCAGTCGCTGTTTTGATAGTCTGGAAGAAGACAGATATCATATGACCTTCCAGTACTGGGACACGATTGCATTTAACATCTACGATGAAATCTGGGATTGAAAATAATTCTTTGTTCGTCTCAAGTTTTGGGATTTTCGCAAAGATTTTCTTCAATTCTATCCGAACTTTCTGCTCTTCTTCAGGAATATAGGGTATTATGTTGCCTAATATATCATAAGAACTTATTCCCCCATAGCCTGCCCCGCTAACGGCTTGCATAGAAACTGCAGTGACATTTTTCAATCCAAATGTCTTAAAAATTGGATACAATGCCACCGCTAGACCTACTGTGGTGCAATTCGGACCGGGACAAATAAAACCATCACTTTTGTTTTTTTGTTGTTGCAATCGAAGTAAATCTGCATGATGTCCGTTAACAATAGGTAAAAATATCGGAATATCAGGTTGATATCGTGCCCATGAGGCTGTAGAAAAAACAGGTACCTTTTTAGCCAGTTTAGACTCGATTAAAGCCGCTTGCTCTGATGGAATTGCTGAAAACACCAAGTCAATTTCATTGATATCAAGATTTTCTACCGATTTTACTGGTATATCTGCAATTTTCTTGGGTATTTTTTTGGCAGTGGCAGATCGTCTGGCCTTTGAATAAGGTAAACCAACTGTTCCTAATCCATGAAGGGAGAAAATTTCGAACCAAGGATGGGAAATTAAAGAATCGACTATTGATTGCCCTGCCAATCCTGTACATCCAATTATAGCTGCTTTCAGTTTACGAGGGCTAGTTATAGTTACGGATTTTTCTTTTTTTTCAATTTTAGGAATTTTTTCCAATTTATTTGCCTGTAAATCCATTAAATTCACACCTTTATATTTTTTTTTAAGATTTTTAACCGAATTTGTAATGTAGATAGGCGATACTGAAAGTTTCAGAAAATACACGACACTTAAAATTAATTAACCTAGATTCCATCGCCCCCCCCATCTGGCGACAGATCATCAACATTTTTCTAAAAACAGAGAACGAGCGATCGAATTTTGATTCCTTAATTAAAGTGCCTTTGCCATAGCCATCATACTGACTATGGCCCAGCGCATCGGGAACATGGAAAATTTATCCCACTTGCTGCCCATGTATAAATCTAGGAACTTTAAAGAATCGGATCGCATTATTAGGTTCTTATTGGAAGGCATCATTTAAGAAATTAATGAAAATTCAGCCACCACCAATTGGCGGGAAAATGGCTACTACTGAATTATCCTTTACAATGGGTGTATTCAATGCTTGCTCAGTGAATAAAATGCGTCCATTTAATATAACTTTAAAATATTTGCGTAATATTGGAATTGGTTCGGAAAAATCTATGATTTCTTGGAGGAATTTTTGACTTTGAGGAAGAGATCGAGCAATATCTTGCAAAAGTGCACCAATAGTATCCCCCTTTTTAATAATATAAAAATTCTTCTTGAATTGGGTCAGATCGCGTAAATTAGCAAATACTCGCACTTCTACTTTTATATCGATTTGATCTTGATCAGGATTGACATTCATTCGATTCACTTCACTTCATGATTTTCTTCTATTTGAATTGAAATCAAACAAACATTTTACAAAACCCGTACTATATGGACATTCATTGCATCCCGGTTGATTCCCATAGCAATCTCCCGTATTGTCTGAGATATAATAGCAGTTTTGGGTTGAATAGACACAATCTCCGCAATAAGGGACTTTAGTTGAAATTGATGTCAAGATTGAATGAAGTTCAAGTACTTTTTTACATGAAGTTTCGGGATCTGCGATACTTCCTAAAATATAAGGATGAATTATGCGTTCATGATGATTAATTATCATTGAATGTTCATGCCCAAAATTATAACATGGAATAATACTACCATCATAAGTAATAAATAAGGCATTTCGTGCTGCAAATGGGCATTCTCGTTTAGTTGACTCTGCAAATAATGGCGGTAGGTCAATTTTTATTCTCTTTTGTTCAGCTAATTCGGATAAATATGTAAACATTTTTTTTGCTTCTAAGATCGAATACTTTTTCGTTTGAACATCGGTAATTTTATGTAGATCTAATTCAATTTCCTTATTCTTGATCATTTCGATAGTTTGGAGTAGTTTTTTGATTTGAGAATGCTTATCGGCAATTAGAATTTTATGATATTTTGGTGTTAATATAATTTGATCTAAGATTTCCCATCCAATTTTCCCTATTTCATCCAAAATACGGAAAGCTTCCTCAGATATTGGCAAAAAAATAGATTTTCTTTCCATATCATTTGTATAAGGCAAGAGATGAGAAAAAAATATTTGGGGTATTCCGTTTTTGGAACAAAAATCTATTAGAAAGGGGAGATCATATAAATTCTCTTTTGATATGATGGTTTCAATTGCTATTTCTCCTATTTTTCCTGCGTGATATTCATTAGCAAGATAAATCAAATTGTCAAATACTTCATTGGTAAAACCTTCTCTCATTTGTTTGATTTTGGCAATAAATGGTGAATCAATCGACACTATAATACGGTCGATGTGATATTGAAGGATTAAATTGAGATACTCAGAAGTTAAAAGCGAACCATTCGTAGTAAATTCCAATTTTGCTTTATGTGGTAGAAATTTTCGGGAAATCTGCAAAATCGATAAAAAATCAGGATGGGTTAATGGCTCTCCTACACCATACAATATTAAGTGTTCTAAGGTCGGAAATAAACTTTCAGCAATTTTCTCAAATAAATCAATTGACATCTCCTGACTGATTAGTGAGTTTTGGGCGTGTAAGCACATTTTGCACTCAAAATTACACTTAGTGGTAATTTCCACCTGCAAAGTTTTCAATTCAAATGGATTGGATGAATTTTTAGCAGATATATTTGATTTTCCTAATACCTGATGAGAAGAGTTTAAATTCACAGCTGGCAACTCCATTGAATTAAAAAAGTAGTACTATAAAAATTCGCTGTTGATATTTTTAAAAAAGTGAAGGAAAAAATTTCACATATACATTTTTTTTATTTGGAATTTAGTCAATTCCTAATTCAGATAATTTTCCCGCAGTGGGTACACCTCTTTCATCCCAACCGCGCAGCTTATAGTATTCCTTCAACATATCATCAAGTTTGAACACTTCTCCCTTTGAAGGTCCTTCTGGAAGGGGTTCTTCAGACAACCGCTTGGGTAGAAAGTCTTGAGCAACTACACCCAACTTTTCCATAATTACCCGTTGGAGATTGTAAATTCGTTCACCTACATTTAATACGGTTTCAGCACTAATATTCCAGCCAGTTACAGCAGTCATTAAGGCAGCAAAATCATCCGCTCCCAAGGCAAACGTTGTAAATAGGCAGTTCACCGTACTATTCACTGCTGCGGTAAAATCTTGGAATATCTTCACCCATGTTGGCTTAACTCCATAATCTAAACGGTCTATCTGTTCTGGAAGACCGATTACCTCAGGGGATACAGTATAACCAGTAACATGGCATCCTCCACGATTAGCGGTGGCATAATTTAGTCCGATACCCTTTACTCCTCGGGGGTCATAGGCAGGCATTTCTAATTTTTTGGCAGTCATACTTAGTTCTGGGTGGCCGTAAGAATTAGCCAAATGATGCGAGCCCATAATCAATTTTTTACCGAATCCTTCTCCTTTGCCCATCAGTTTAATGGCATCCACCAACCCTTGACTACTACCGAATTTTAAATCTAATCCTTCGTAATCTGAGGGAGGAATATAACCTTTCTCTGCTAATTCCATTGCAGCCGCCACTGTAGATCCCGCAGAAATGGTATCAATTCCGTATTCATCGCAGTAATGATTTGCCATAATAACGGCAGGCATATCATATACCCCACAACTACTTCCGAAAGCCCAAATACTTTCATATTCAGGACCTTCAGTTTCTGCAATTTTAAATGGACCTTCATCTACCTTAGTTGCTCGACCGCAAGCGATTGAACAACCCCAGCACGGATGACGTTTGCGTAGATATTTTTCAGTAAGTGTTTCTCCACTAATTTGCTCTGCTTTTTCGCTATAAGAAAATTGCCAGTTATTTACAGGTAATGAGCCAATATTATTAACTACATTTACTAGAACGGCTGTCCCATATGTTGGAAGACCGGTTCCGCAGACTGGATTCTCCTTCATCTTGGCTAAAGTTGATTTAGAGAGCTCTTTGAATTTTTCTGGATCTGCAGTTTCAACTTTCAAAGTTCCACCAGTAACAATTGCTTTCAACTTTTTCGAGCCCATTACTGCACCTACTCCTGTTCTTCCGGCAGCTCGATGTGCATCATTCATGATGCCTGCAATTGGGGCTAATTTTTCACCTGGAGGTCCAATGCATGCTACACTAATTTTATGTCCTACATCTTGGTATTGTTTCTTTAATTGTTCATCCGTTTCAAAAACGGTTTTTCCCCATAAATTCCCCGCATCTTTGATAGTTACTGTTCCATTCAAAGCTTCTAAATAAACCGGACCATCAGCTTTTCCTTCAATTACTAGCATGTCGATACCTGCTTTTTTAAGTAAAGCACCGAATTCACCTCCTGAATTAGCTGATCCAATAGAACCTGTTAGAGGTGATTTTAACATCATCACATGATGTCGACCAGGACTGGGGAAACCTGTGATTCCCGTTCCCGGTCCAGTTCCTATCACCAGCAAGTTATCCGGTGAAAAAGCGTCAAATTCTTTCAAATTAACTCCTGCAGCTTCTAATTTTTTAACTTGATCCCAGAGAATTTTGGTTCCAAGTCCTGCTCCACCCCAATATTCTTGATAAGTTTTTAGAGGGATTTCCATTAGAGTTGCAGTTCGATCCGAAAGATTAACTCGTATTACTTTCCCCATTAATCCATTTCCCATTTTTCAACACCTTTAATTTTGTGGAATATTCATCGTGCTTCATTTTGTATCCTAAATTCAAAATATCACGATATCATACGCCAATGTTAATTGATCTATGTGACTAAAAAGTTTTTTCCTTTACCGTTATGTATTATGAAACATATCGAATAAATATTAAAGGAATTGCTTCGAAAGGGAGAATTGATAAAAAAGAATTACTAAGAAGCATAATTTATGAAATTAAATAGAAACGTATTAATCAATCGTGATTTTATGACCTAAGAACAAACATTGAGCTGCAATTTTCACACAACACGCTTGTGTATAATGCCAGACGTGTTGATATCCGTGGAATTGCCCAGGTGGTTACCGAAAGAAATTAGGGAAATCATGGGAGAACACTTTATTTATAGGTTAGCATGGTTAGGGATGACTCAAGAAACTGAGTTGGAATTGAATGAATTTCTTGGAATGTGCTCAAAACATCTATATCTCCGATATTTATATGCAAATGCATGAAAAAGTAGTGAATGTTATAAAATGATCTTATCTACAACAAATAAATAAAAGATAAGGGTTCAATTACATAGTGAATGAAGTGAATGATGTATAAAATTTATTGCAATTAATATAATTCTTTAAATGAGATTTAGGATTATTTCAAATAATTAAGATGGATTTTGAAACAGGCCAGTTTCTAAATAAAATACCTTATGCTAAAGCGGGTTCAGGTGAAAAAACTATCGTAATTTTTCCACCGACTCATCATTTATTGTGGAATGTTACCGTGGATGCAGAAGAACAAGTTAACGGATATAAGCATTTTATTCCTGATAGATTTACCTATTATATTTTAGGGTATGATCCCAATTTACCTAAGGATCATACTAGTGAACAAATTGCTGCTGATTTTGCCCAAATTATTCGAGAATATATTGGACCATCAATAATTATGGCTGTTTCATTTGGAGGTTCGGTGGCTATTCCATTTGCTGCACTTTATCCAGAATTAACTGAAAAATTGATTCTTCTAGTTTCAACTTATGGTTCCTCTGGAGAAGGGGTAAAATTGGCAAAAGAATTAATAAAATTAGCAGAAGAAGGCAAAACTTTCACTTTACAGAAAGAAATTAATCAATTATATTCCAATAGAGTACTTCGACTTTTATTTGATTTGAAAACGTGGAAAAATTGGCCAAAAATGGAAAGAACTATGAATCCCGTTTCAACTTTTATTAATGCATATAATCATCTACTTGAAACAGCCGAAGAGCGAAAAAAGTATCTTCCTATGATTCAATCACCAACATTAATAATTGGGGGAACCAAAGATCAATTCACATCTGAAGAATACTACCGAACTACCGCAGAATTGATTCCTAACGCGCACTTAGAATTATTTGAAGGGAAAACACATACAGTAGCTGTAGAGAAATTATTTGAAATTAGGAACATCATCGAAAGCTTTTTAGAGGTGGATAAGGAAGAAAAGGCAATTTGGAGTAAAATCTTAACAAGAACTCACGAAAAACTCGTGGCAATTAAGCAGAGTGCCAAAATGAAGGTTTTAAAGAAGAAAAGCAATTAATGGTTTTTGTATAATAGAAAGTATTTCATTACCCAATTATGGGTAATTAAAAATCAGAATCGGGTAAGTTTATATATTCTTTAGAACTGTTTTTCTTGTCTGTAAAACTTATTCAAGGACTGATTTTTATGCTAGAACAATTAAATCAATCAAAAAACGAAGAAAATTCAATAGATGATTCCACTGAACGTAAAACAAAGGAAATGTCAAATAGAACTTTGAACTTGGAAATTGCAGGAGCAGCTATTTTCAGCGCATTATCAATTGCTTTATCCTATACCGCAACATTCATTCCAAGGATACCAGGATGGTACATAGCGTGGTTCGATCCTGTTTCTCTCATCTGGATTGCCGCATTTCTAATTTTCGGTTTTAGAGCTGGACTTATCACAGCTATTATAGGAACGATCGGATTGGCACCATTTGACCCTACGATATGGATTGGACCCGTGATGAAATTTTTGAGTACTATTTGGTTTATTGTAATTCCTTATTACTGGATGCGGTTGCAGCGTAAATCTTTAACTCACGAGAATTTAAAAGTGCCTAAAAATTATTTCCCACCAATGATTATTGCTTGGATTTTGCGAGTGATACTAATGGTGTTTTTAAATATAGTCATTTTGAAATACATGTTTAATGTTTTAGATTATATGACTTTGGGATGGTTGGGATTTAATGCAACAACTGGTGTCATCGCTGTGGTTGTTACTGTAATATTCATCAATACCTTACAAACGCTATTTGATGTTTTGCTGCCCTATTTTGTGGTTTTTAAAACACCCATTCAAAAAACTCTTTCTGTATATTAAAATCCAACAGAAAAATTTTCTGTTTTTTCCATTAATCTATTACTATCACGTATATACTAAACTGATAAAATTATGAAAGAAATATCGATTCGAGATGCAGGTATGAAGAATTTACTAGCAAACATGATCTGTTGTGCGAAATGCCCGGTAGTTCAATCAATATATTTAACCGAAGTTAATACCGTGAAAGTGAAATGCTGTTATGCTGATTCTATCGAATTTCCGTTAAAAAATGGAATAACGATTCAATGCCCATTTAACAAATTACGAAATTGCAATCCAAATTTTGTTATAATGGGTGAATTTAAGTAAAAATTTATGAAATCCGAAGATATAATATATTACAGATGTCAAATTCATTTAATCCACTTGGAATTCCCCATATTAGAGTAAAAACGGGTTATCCCACTTCTAAGGCTATTATTCGACATCCAGATTTAATACCCTATTTGAAAACGCGTTATCCACCGCGTATTGATAATGAAAATCGTGATTTTCTTTTCCGATATAATAAATACATCGCACAAGACTTATTCGGATTGAATCTTCAGTTTGCACCTTCTGGAATAATACCCACTCCTGTTCTTCGCTATAATTTTCTCAAATACGCGCTTCATCCCCGCGATATTCCTTATTCCGATAAGAATCTCTCAAATCTTAAAAACACCTCAAATCTTGAAAACACCTCAAATCTTGAAAATTCAGAGTCTAACGCTGGAAGATCGAAAATTGTGTTAGATATTGGAACAGGGGCCAGCGCAATTCTTGCCTTACTCGCAGCAAAATGTTTCAATTACCGAGTTTACGCCACTGAAATTGATCCCGAATATATATCTATTGCGCAAAAGAATATCTTTAATAATAGCTTACAGAAAAAAATCACCTTACTTCCCTCATCAGGCGGAATTATTGATTCTGTGATTCCTTCTGATTTAAAAATAGATTTTGTTATTTCCAATCCTCCATATTATAACAAAATCTTATCACCAAAATTAATTTGGGGTGGGAAATCGCATGAATTGATCAGTAAGGGAAATGCAGGTGAAGAGTTTATTTTACACATGATTACAGAAGGCTGGCCACATCTAAAACCTGGAGGTATCTTAGCATTTTTAATTCCAAAAACCCGAACAGATACGTTAATTGCCGTAGAAGAATTTTTGAAAGAAGGAGAATATGACTACGAAATAATTGGGCTATTAGTGGGAAACAGAACGCGCTATGTTTTCCGAGTTTTTAAAGAAAATACTTATATTGACGAGACTCAAATGCGGTCTGAAATGTTGGATTAGGAATTTCTGGGTTTGGTAAATCTTTCATATTTTTAATGGAACCTCAAATTTCTAACACACATCAAAAGATAAATGCAAAATTATGCGGGGAAATTCTTGAAATCAAGAATGAACGTTGTCGAATCGGATTAATATTGGCACCCGAGATGGCTGTAGATGATTATAAATTAGTCCACGGGGGATTTATCTTTGGATTAGCAGATTATGCAGCAATGGTCGCAATTAACCATCCGAATGTTGTTTTGGGAAGCGCAAATGTGAAGTTTCTAAAACCCGCCTTGGTGGGGGATTATCTGATTGCAGAAGCCATAAATGTTCAAAAGGTGGGGAAAAAGAGGATAGTTGAGGTTAGAATAAAAAGAGGCGGAGAAGAAATATTTCACGGGGAATTTATTTGCTTTACTCCAGCAAAACATGTGTGTGAATCTGTAAATAATCTAAAAGAGAATTAAAAAGATTTGGCAAATTCAAAAATGTGCTGAAAAAATTAATTAGGACTTATATTGTCAAGATCTGATAAATCTAATCCTAAATCCATATCATCAGGCATTTCACTGAGAAATTCATCCAGTATACTGCGCAACTCCTCACCAGAACGCTTCAATACCAAACGAATCAATCCTAGATTAACATCTACATCTGAGATCAAACATAAAACGCCCCGTAATCCTGTGGCACAGGCGAATATTTTACCTTGATCAAATTCACTAGTAACTATTTGTAAAGCGCCCAGTTCAAGATTACGCCCTTGTTCTTCTGATGCACAAAATACTGCAGATGCAATAGCTCCTATTCCATCTGCATCAACGGGAATATATGAAAATTTTGAAACGTGAGCGATGGTTAAACCGGTCCGATCAACTAGAATTACTTTTTTGATGCCAGATTCGGATTTAATAATTTTTGAGAGGATATCATTGAAAGATTTTGTAGATAATGACATAATATTTACCATCAGATTGTGTTAATTTATATGAATATTCAATATTACTTATTTACTAGGATCATGTTTAAAGTATAAATAATTTTGGCTCACTTCGAATGAGCCTTTGTATTATGTTAAGCTGTGATTACTTAAAAGAAATAGGGTTAAGCTGTGATTACTTAAATCAATATTGCCATGCAGAAATAGTTGAAACATTTCATAAGTATCATAATCTAATTATGCGGTTTTTTCCTCAGTTTTTTTGGGAGATTTCAGATGATTTGATAATCCTAATGAAGTTAATTTTGATGGGTTGTATAATAAAAAGATCATTTGATCATATAATTCGTCATTGAAGATTAAACCGTATCCACTCATTTTGATTATAGATCTAATGAAAATTCACAAATATAAATTGACCCCTTAGAAGTTATGAACGAATTTCAAAAAAAAGTGGATTTCCCCCCATTGGGTTAATAACATTTACCGATTAGTAATAAAAAAATTATTGATAAATGTATCCTTCTGATAATAAATCGAAAACCATTATATATTACTCAATTCTCTTATATCATCATTTAACATGGAATAGATCGGCGAATCGTATAAAAACTACGACTGGTAGCAATAATTGGAAAATTCCTTTTCCAAGTTGTGTAATTGTATAAGAAACACGAACAGGTGTGCCAGTATGAACTTTGCGCTCAATGATTTGAAATTTTTCAAGTTCTTTCAATCGCTTTGATAAAGTGCCAGGATTTATATAAGGGAGATTTTCTTTAATTTGGTTGAAATATTGAAATTGCATTCCATTCAGAAGAAAAATTAAATCCAAAGTATATTTTCCTTGAAGCATTTCCAAGCCTGGACGCAATTCTTGGAGTTCATTTTGGAGATG
>CAYRPF010000076.1:0-9497 GCA_964426185.1 uncultured archaeon
TTTGCGTTGTTTTCGGATTTTGATTCATCTTGGAAATTATTAACAGAATTACAAGATCTTTCAAAGATAAATGGGATGGTTCTTCAATCCAAGCGAATATCACAAATTCAATTAACTTATAAAAACCGCATCTTGACACTTGCAGATGAAACACAACGTAATCAAATGCTTATAAGTTTGATTATAGAAGAAATCCAACGAATAACCCAAAAATATACCGGATATTTAGTATCCGATCAAGAAATTGCTGATATATTTATGATAGCTTACAAAATGGATGAGGTTTTTGGACCAAAACTGCATGCCATTGAAAATTTAATTGAAGAAACAGATGAATATCAAACTAACTTATACTTAATTGGTAGTTTATATACTGCATCACTTGGCCAAGGACAACATTATAATGAGGGTTTATTTGGACCTTTTCCTTTTGGAAGTGAAAACCAACGCGCCTTAGTTTACAGCACGAATTTAAAAGATTCTGAACAATTGGAAAGTCGAAATAAAGGATCTGTTTATACTATTATTTGTTTAGTTTATGGCGCGCAACTTTCCCCAGTTTTTTTTGACCAAAAACGCTTAGAAGGTATTTTCAAAAAGTATTTGGATAAGATTAAGGAAGTGAATGAAATTACTCCCGAGTTTCTCACAGTCATGCGAATGCATATAATAGATGAATTCATTCGGAAAAATCTCCAATAGAAAAAAACCTTGTTATATTAATTATTTTGGAAAATGAAAGAACTTGAGGGCATTTTTTAAAATTATCTCGGAAACTTCCTGCTGATTTTTCTGCTGTAGATAAGCAATGGCAGCGACTGCATACTTTACATTTAGTGGCACGTTAAACTCTCCTATTTTATAGGGATGCTGCCAAGCAGAATCAGTTTCTGTTAGCAAAGATTCAATCAGAACTCCTTCAAAATTCCGGCGCCATCTTCGAAATCCATAAGCCGATGCAGGAACGGATAAATAATAACCTTGTTTTGCTAAGTACGGGCCCCACTCCGCTGGACCTGAAAAACAGTGCCACATTACTTGATCAGGAGGGATATTTTCATCTTCCAAAATTTCTGTGATGATATTATTTACCCGATCCCGTTCATTGTATGGATCTTGAGGTAGATCAGGGTCTTTATCATTGGGTCCGGCATTTCTGACATGCAAACTATAAGGAAGACCCAAATATTTTGTTTCTTGAATAATTTTTTCAAAAACGGAAATCTGACGCTCTCGATCAGTTAATTTTTTGGCATGATGGAAATCTAGACCGATCTCACCAATACCAATAAATTTTTTTGCGTTTTTTTGAATGAATTCTAAGAATTTTGAAAAATCTCGGTCGTGTTTAGATTTTTCGCTGTATGTTACTGTTTGAGGCCCCCATCCATAGGTCATGTAAATGTTTGGATGATTTTGAGCAAAATTGTAAGTAATTTGATACCCATAATAGTTAGTGGAAGTAACTAAAAACTGACCATTCTCACGAAAAAATTCTTCATATTGTGTTTCATAAGAATAGGGTATTCCACGGGGAGGCGGATCTAACGGGAAATGACAATGGCAATCAACTAGAGAAATTTTAGATGCCGGTTTCAAATCCAGACGATCAGATTTTCGAGTCATATAATGAGCATAGTTTTATTTATCTAAAATTTTCTTATTAGAAATACTATCGAATTAAATTGAATCCTTAAAAAATACTAAATTGCTAAAATGCAAGATGGATAATAATGCACAATCAAAAACCCCAACCGCTTAAGATATCTGATTTGTCGAAAATAATCCGACCAGGTTATCGTATTTTCTTAGGAACTGGTTGCAGCGAACCAATTGTCATATCTCGAGAATTGGTTCAGAAAACCTATCGGTGGTTTGATTGTCAGTTGATTCATTTTCTCACAGTATCTAATCTGAAATATTTTTCTGAGACAAATCCGACCCATTTTCGCCATCAAACCCTATCTATCATCGTATCCAACCAGATGAGGAATGCTGTAAATCAAGGAAAAAGCGATTATATCCCCATAAAATCCTCTGAAATACCTCGTTTATTAAAAAAAGGGGCCCTCCCTATTGATTTAGCTTTTCTACAAGTTTCCCCTCCTGATGAATATGGCTATTGTTCATTGGGAATTAATGTTGATATTAATTCCACGGTGGCGAAAACTGTTAAAACCTTGGTATTTGTAATAAACAAATATATGCCGAGAACTGAAGGCGATACTTGCATTAAATTTTCCGAAGCTGATTACTATTTGGAACACCACGCTTCTTTGTTAGAATATCCTCCTGAATTATGTGCTTCAGAACTTCACTTTCAATTAATGCAGAAGATTGGCCCTTTCATCTCCAGATTGATTGAAGATGAAAGTACACTAAATATTGGATTAGGTAAATTACCACCACTTATTTGGCCTTATTTAAATAATAAGAAAGATTTAGCCGTCTATTCTGAGGTTCTTTTATTAACACCCGCTTTTTTCGAGTTAATTGAGAAGGGAGTGATAACTTGTGCTAAAAATTCTTTTTCTCATATTATGACTTCATTTGTAGCTGGAACGAATTCGATGTATACTCATCTTAATCACAATCCAATGTTTGAATTTCATCCTACCGAATTTATATCCAATATCGAACGAATTTCCCGTAATAATAAAATGTGCTCAATTTATGGCGCGATGATGATTGACTTAACTGGTCAGATCTCGAATCATCTTCCAGAATCATTTTATAGTGGAATAGGAGGAGAATTGGATTTTTTGCAAGGAACTAGCTTAAATCACCAAGGTAAAAACATAATTATTCTACCAAGTACTGCAAAAAACGTGACAATTTCCCGTGTTGTTCCTTTTGTACAACACGCCAGTATTCCTGCTGTTGACGTTCATTATGTGGTAACTGAATGGGGTATTGCACGTTTAGCTGGTCGAAATATTCGTGAAAGAGCCCTTCAACTTATTGGAATCGCTCATCCTGATTTCCGCTTAGATTTGTTGAAACAAGCTAAACAAATGCACCTCATATATGAAGATCAAATTCTTCCTACAAGTATTGATGGAAATATCGCCATATATCCCGCTAAATACGAATGGAAATTTGAAACTAAAGATGGAAGGCAAATATTTTTTCGCCCAGTAAAATCCACTGATGAATCCCTACTGCAAGATTTCTTTTATCATTTGGATGAAAACAGCAAAAGATTACGATTTTTAACCCCAAAAAAAATTTTCCCTCATGAACAAACCCAGCTGGAAGTAAATATCGATTATTACAATACTATGATGATAATTGGGTTAACCCGCCGACACGAGAACGAAAGAAGTTTTGAGCATAGCCAGATTATTTGTGCTGGGAGTTATTATAGAGATATATCCGGAAATTCAAACTGGGCTGAAATGGCAACTGTAGTTGCTCCAGATTGGCAGAATTGTGGAATTGGGACTCATATCTTTAGAAAATTATTCGAAATTGCAATTGATAATGAGGTGACTGGATTATTTGGTGAGATAGCACCTTCAAACACTGCAATTTTAGCTATTTTGAAAAAGCTTCCTTTTGAAGTCACTGTGCGAGCTCTATCGGATAATATTGAATTTAGAATAGAATTTAGTCATCTCCTTTAATAATTTAAGACTTTTTTATGATTAAAACTCTAAATTTTTTCCAAATTCTTGATTCCTCAAAATAGGAATTTTCCCAAATCTTTAAATAATTTATCCACGTTTATTATTGTATTGCATGGCAATAATGCTCAGCAAATATGGTTTTTATATTTCATTCTGGGCTAAATGTTGCCTATTAGAGGGAGTTTAATGGTAATTGGGATAATTTGTTATCAGTTCAACTTGAATCAAACGGATTTTGGCGATATTGAGCCGAAATTCCGCATTATTGCGAGATCTCATCGTCTTGACTATAATGAGACACCTATCGAGAAGCTAATTTCCAATAAAGAGAAATTTCGTTTATTCTATGAACATACTGCAGGATTCTCAGCCGATTATCCACATCGAGCAGTGTCAAGCACTACATCGGGTCGTCTGAAGGATAGTCCTTATAAACTCTTGTCTCATTATCAAAAAACTTCGAATGGAATCCAAACATTAACGATAGCATTGTTTGAATGGAACATGGAAGTTGAAATCGTAGAAAATTTGTTCTCTACTTTTGTGGATCGTTTAGAAGAGAAGTTCAAAATGCTCACATCTTCAGATTTGGATAATATTGCAAATTTCATGCGGTTGCAAGACGATGTGGCTCAAGATGTTCAATTTTGCGTTTTTCAAATGGAGCGTTTCTCAAATTTAACCAAGCTTCAAAAAGCCGCTCTAATTTTCGCAACATATGAGCGAGAATACTGTTTAAGACTTCTTCGTAAAGCTCCAATTTCTCGAACTATTTTACAAGAAAAATTGGAACAGTTTAAACCTAATATCAATATCGACGTCCTTCTAAAACCATTTATCGAACTAAACCTCATTAGGCGCGATTGGGTCAAAGGAGTTAAAAACAAAAAGACAGGTATTATTTATGGAACCGGAGAATATATTTTTCTAATAAAAGATATTATTTTAGTTCGGATGCCTCCCAAAGAGTTAATTGGGAATTTACAGAGAGGATCTAGCATTAGAACAAATTACTTAAAAGAAATAAAGGAATTTTATGAAAATTATTCTCCATTTGAAAAAATGGATGAAGAAAGCAACATTTTCGCACATCTTCTATTAGAACCAGATACATTTGATTTCTTAGCTCTTTTACGCAATAAAGCGTATCCATTGAAGAAAATACCTCGTGTTATATCACAATTTTCCCAAATGCGCGAGATTCTTGATCGATTAATTAGTTTTAATATTTTACGCTTAATACCTGATGATAACGGGCAGCAGTGGGTATGTATGGTTAGTGATATCACACCTTTAGTCGTTTTTCCAGAATATTTGGTAAATAACATTGCAGATCGAACGGCTATCAAATTAGAATCCATAGATGAAAAATCATTAGTAGCTCCTATTACAAAAGAAATTGGCGCTCTTTCTTTGAAATTATTGGAATTAACTTATGAAGAGAAAGTAGAATTTTAGGGAGGAAAAAACATGGCACATTCTCAAGTTTATCAAGCTTTACAAACTGCAGGTTTAACACCTAAAGAAATTGAAGTATATCAAAATATTAAAAATAAAGGTGTCGTAACTAAGGGCGAAATCGCAATTATAAACAATATAGCTCAAGAAGAAGCACGAAAAATTATCGATGCTTTGAGCAGTAAAAATTTATTAAAAGTAATTCCTGGAAAAGTAGATCATTATCAAGCCCTTCCACCTTATGTCGCACTTACCGCTCAATTAACTCAATTTGCTTCTATGATTGAAGATTTACGGAAAAAAGCTCCAACAGAATTAAAACGCGTTTTAACGGGAGGAAAAGCCACTGATAAAGGTATTTCAAATCTATTAGAATTTGTTCAAGAAATGCATGAAATGAAACAAAAACTTTCCTTGGAATTAATAGACCAACAGCGATCTCTCAATCAGATTTTAGAACGTCTCAAAAATCAACAAAAAACCGTGGCAAAAATAAAAACTTTGAGAAATCGAAGTGTTGCTATTTTAGAGAATTATTTTGAAATTTTTATAAATGAATTTAAAAATCTGAAGGTCAAAATTCACACCAATCTTGAAAAACTTCAGCTGGGCATTATAGTTGAGACTGTAGAGCAAATGATAGAAAAAAGCATAGATGCTCATATTATCTCCGTGAAAAAAGACATGAAACAGAATTTTGAGCGAAAACTCACCAAAGTACTGGAAGAAACCATCGATGAGATTATGCAAATTCCCATCAATGCCGATGATATGGAGAATCAAATTCGATTGGCTTTTACAACTGTAATTAAAAAGTTCGATTCAACTTTAGAATCCACACAGAATGCTTTGAGTGCCATTTCAGGGAATGTTTCTGAATCATATGAAGGATTGAAGAAGAATTACTCATCTAAAATTTCCCAAACTCTTGATGATATATTGGAGAAAATTCAATCCAGAATAAGCTTAGAAACCAATGTTTTAAATAGCTTCTGGCAAGAAGCAATGTCAGGAACGGACTATTCAATGCAAGATGTTTGGTTTGTTCGTTCTCCAGCAGGTATGCAAGCTCAGATTTATGAAACCCTTCAACGAACCAAAATGAAAGCATTAATCGTGATACCCAGATTGCATGATATTGATGTTGATATGTTGCTAAATTTGCCCAATCATTTGAATATTCGAATTTGCGCAGCCATAAATAGACAAGATCCAACACATCAAGAAATAATGCAAAAATTAGATACTAAAATCAATATAACCTACCGTGAACGTGATATGCAAAATCTTTGGGGAATTCATAAAGATTATGAGGAAATTGTACTGGGTATAGTAAATAATCCTGCAGTCTATCAAGAACAGAAAGTAAAAATGCATGAATTAGATACCAGTGCCTTGGAAGTTGCCGCAGTTGGTAGTGTTTTAGAGGAACATATCAAAATTTTCGTACCAATATTAGAGGATGCTTGGATTAGTGCCCATAAAGAATTATCCGAGGGATTTAAAGTTAAAAAACCAGCTAAAGTGCAGATCTTGAAGAAAGCACCATCAAAATCAGAGGTAAATTCCCATAATATTTCACCGCAAATTACTCCTGAAGCTATCCATGCAGCTGCAAATGCAAGTAAGGTTTCATTCCCAACTCGGACTTCAGTTGATGCCCCTATAAAACCTTCCAAACCCATAAAAGAAACACCACTGAAAGGAGTTATAGTTAAATTTGATACACCTACAGAACCAGCAAAATTAAAAAATCAGACGATAACTAAATCCAATATTGTATCAACAGTACCAACATCATCCACTAAACAAATTAATTCTGCTAAAAGTGTTAAGACAAAAGCCAGTGAATCTTCTAAAAAAAAAAAACCTACTAAATTGGCAAAGGTAAAGGCGCCCTATCAAACGAAAAGGAAAAAAAAAGAGCGTTCTAATTTGGTAAAACCATCAGAACGGATAAAAGAAATTAATCAACTAAAAGAAAAAGAAGAAATCGGTCAAATAAAACTAGAAAATAAGATAGAAAAAACATCTTTGACCCAATCTTCTATAAACCGTGAAAAAAAAATAGTAAATAATAATAGTAAGAATGCAACTTTTGTACAGGCAAAATCAAACAGTGAATTTCAAGATATAGTGGAAAAAATTGATTATATTATTAACAATTTAAAAAATAATGATGCTAAATCCTTAAAATCCGAATTAGAAGCATTAATTTCAATGTATCAAGGAAAAACAAAATTCTCACGATTGATTACTGAAATTACTAATTGGTCTGAAGATCTTCAACACCAAGGCCGTTTAGATGCATTTAGAATCAAGGTTATTACTAAACGTTTAGAAACGTGGCGTAAACTTACTTTAGATTAAAGGGGGAAAAATGAAAATGAAACAATCAAATAAAATTTCTGGTAAAATTCGATTTATTAGCATTATAGGAATTTTCCTAATTATTACGATGATATTACCACCATTATCCTCAAGTAGCGGCATTTCTCAACCACCTATCCATCTAGACAATCAACCTCTTCAGAGCGATTCAATCATTGAAAATCGAACAACTTTTACCCAGCAAATGGTACGTGATCCGACTTTTAGTTTTATTCCCCAAGATTCTCCTTGGATTGGACAAAAATTTGAAGATTTTAATGATACTGATTACGATTTGACTGGAAATCAAGCCAATTATCATATTGTGGGGGATGAGAAACAATTTTCATATTCAGCAAATCCATTGAATGACTCTGATTGGAGTTCACAACAAAATCCAGAATTTCCCGCTTATCCAGAATGGCCATGGAATGATCCTAACGATTCTTATGGAATTGATTCATATGGATTATGGGCAAATCATAGCTGGCGAGAAACTGCCAAACAAACTCCGAGTATTCAATGGATCCATAATTTTACTATTCCAGAAAATATGTCTGATTATACAATTACTGCTGCTTCAGTAAATGGAGTGATTAATGCTTCTGCAGATATTAATATTGATACTCCAGCAGATGATGGATTAAGTGCAGGAGAGAACGGCCATCTTGTTTCTCAACATGTAACTTATGATTATGTCTATTTTTATATTCGAGTGGCAGATTTAAACCAATCCACCATCTATACCATTGCTTCATATAAAACAACAACCCTTGGCCAAAATTCTCCGTCCATTCTCACTTTGGCTGATACATTTTTAGAAACAGTTGCAGAAATCGATATGAAATTTTATATTGGCCAAGTATTATCACTGGATTCTCATAATTTTACCGTAATACTTGGAATGGATATTAAATGTGAAGATAATGCAGCAACAGATTACGATTATTGGAATATGCTCCGAATTAAATCTTTCTCTCTTAACTTTACTTATGAGAAACGTATCGATGAATTTTCTGCAGTTCGTTGGTCTCAAACTGGTAAAAAAATTGATTCATCTTTATATCCAGGTGATCAAATTGTAATTAATAATGCAACCTTAGATTTTGTCTATAAGAGCGATAAAAATTGGCCATCTAATTCCCAAAACTCCGAAATTCGTGTTTATCTCAATAATTATCTTCATACAGAAGTTATCAAGTTAACCAATTTTTCCACTTCAGCCCAACATGTTTACGGCGGTAGGGGATTCGATGTTTCTTCTCTGGTAACTTCAGTAGATCAGAATATTTCTCTAGTTTTAGAAGTTTATCTTGCCGATACATTTGAACTTTCAGAAAATATTACCTTAAGTATAGATGATGTGATGTTAAATGTTTCTTATACTGTTATTCATCAAGAAACCCCCATCGAAACAAAATTAGAACCAATAGAAGGTTATGCAATTCATTTTCCTTGGAATTCTTCTGCGCTACTTCATCTAAATTATACTGAAGTATCTAATGGAGATGGTATTGAAAACGCCACATTTCAAGTAGATTGGTTGGGCTCTTATTCAAATACAAACTTAACAGACGAAGGATTAGGAATATATTCAATTGCATTTAACTCCACCAATACAGAGGCAGGTCAAAAGTACTTCATGGAAATAACTGTTTTTGGAGAAGGGCGCTATTTAAGTAAAAATTTAGTGGTTGAAATAATTATCGATGGTCGTTCGATCGAATTCAGTGTTTGGGTGAATAATTTGGAAACTAATGCACATCCTCTTATTTCATTAATGTATGGCGAAGTAATAAACATAACTTCCACTTACTATGATCATTCCACCAATCAAACAATTACTGGTGGCGATGGTCTTCTTTTGGGCTCAGATTTAACTGAATCAGATTATAATTTCTCAAGGCAGGGTAATGACAGATATGAATTTATTCTAAATAGTTCTAAATTGGGCTTGGGGGTGAATGTACTTTCAGTTTATGTTTCCAAAGATAATTATCAGACAGGATTTGAAAAGGTTCAGATCGAGGTGGTTCCCCG
>CAYRPF010000076.1:9597-11767 GCA_964426185.1 uncultured archaeon
CCAAAGATAATTATCAGACAGGATTTGAAAAGGTTCAGATCGAGGTGGTTCCCCGAGAAAATCAAGTTCTTCTATTTCTAAATGGTGAAAATGCCACATTAACTCCACACATTTCAATTCCCATTCAAAACTTTCTAAACATATCGTTCTATTTAGTTGATGTTAACTCATCAGATTATCTAATTACATCCAATTTTTCCATAGAAGGAATGGAAAACATAACTTACAGCAAGAATATAACCGGTTATTTACATGAAGTATTAATTAATTCAAGTTTGATGGATTTAGGAGTTCATTATTTGACATTGTTGATAGAATTAGATAATTATGAACTTATTTCCCGTGTAATAGAGGTTGTTGTGGAGAACCGACCTATAGATTTCACTGTTTTAGTAAATAATCGTGACTTAAATGATATTCCAGTCATTTCAGTGATATATGGTGAAATCATAAACATAACCTCGACTTACTATGATCAATCAACAAATCAAACAATTATTGATGGAAATGGTCTTCTTTTAGGCTCAGATTTAACTGAATCAGATTATAATTTCTCAAGGCAGGGTAATGACAGATATGAATTTATTCTAAATAGTTCTAAATTGGGCTTGGGGGTGAATGTACTTTCAGTTTATGTTTCCAAAGATAATTATCAGACAGGATTTGAAAAGGTTCAGATCGAGGTGGTTCCCCGTGAAAGTCAAGTTCTCCTTTTTCTGAATGGTGAAAATGCCACAATTAACCCCCAGATTTCAATATCTATCCAAACTGAGTTAAACATCTCTTTTTATTTAATTGATGTTAATACCTCAGAAAATCTTGTTTCTTCCAATGTATCTATCATAGGTTTAGGAAATACGAATTATTTTGTCAATCATCTCGGATTTCGACATGAGATCTTGATAAATACCAGTTCAATGGATATGGGAATTCAATACTTGACTCTAATGATTAAATTAGATAATTATGAATTTATCTCTAAAGTTATTGAAATAGAAATCAACGCTCGAGATTATGAAATTGAATTCTTCTCAAATTCAATGAAGATCCAAACAGAAAAGCTGGAAGAAATTTCCGTTCCAATCACAGGCGATTTAAATATTTCCCTATCTGCTCAAGATACCCTTACTAATCAAACCATCTCCAACATGGGTTTTGGCTTGATTGGAATATCTTCTGAATTTATCAGCATGAACAATACAGAAACTGTGACGCAATTTAACTTTAACACCACTAGACTTGGATTAGGAACTTATATTGTCTCAATCTTTGCAGAAAAGGAGTTCTATCTTGAAAAAGTTCTTACATTCCGTTTGACAATTCATCCAATTCAAACTCGTATCACCACTATGCTTGCAAATAACAGTTTGACTGTTTCACCTGGTGATGCATTTAACTTAAATATCACTATTGAAAATATAGATTTTGGAGGTTTTGTTGAAGATTGTCAAGTTTCATATTCATGGGAATTCGGACAAGGCGAATTGGATGAAATTTCCCCTGGATTATATGCCATTGATTTTTCCAAACAAGACTCGAAAAAAATTCCTGAAGGTGTCTATACCATCTATATCACAGTTTACCATGGACCTAACTATCAATTTGAACAATTCGCTGTTACTTTGACATTTATTACTCCCACAGCTTCTGGTCTACCTAGATGGACAGCCTATGCTTTTATCGTAAGTTTAGTAGTTCTATCTTCATATATAATTGCTTATCAAAAATACTTAAAATATCCCAAAGTAATTCGAAAGATCAGGAAAGTCAGACGCGGAATGGCGCTTGGAAAAAACGTAAATGCTCAATTTCAAAGTCGTAGAGATCTATTTCAAGCAGCTTATATTGATACATTAACTCCTATTCTGAATATTAAAGAATCTAAAATTACTAAAGCGCTAACGGAATCAGATAAGAAGAAGAAATCTAGACTAATCCCTTCCAAACATAATAAATTTGTAACTGCATCCGATATGAAAGCGAGCACTACGGTAAATTCTAAAGGTTCAACTGGAGCGGAAAAAGAAGTCCCAATTACTCCGCCGACTGAAGTTTTAAATAGAATCATAAGAAGCCCTTCTACTTCTCAAGAGATAAGAGATGAAATAGTAAAAACTACAAAAAATGGAGCAGGAATAAAAGCTTCAGAACTCAGGGAAAAAGGGAACCC
>CAYRPF010000076.1:11867-15003 GCA_964426185.1 uncultured archaeon
AATTTGCTAATTGTAATTCCCTAATTTTTTCAATCTATTTCTTGAATCTTTTCATTTCTCATTCTGTATATTGCTAATCCCAAGAAAATTAAGAACCCAACCGCTGTAATAATCATAGAAAGATAAAAAGCCATCTTATAGGAATAGATTAAGGTATGACCAATAGCAATTAATGAATCTACTATTGGGCCAATGAATATTGTTCCCGCTAATCCCCATGATAAAAAGAAAGTCGCATTATATATTCCAAAACGTTTTGCTCTTTTAACTTCTGGAATTAATGAAGCTGCATACTCATAAGAAGCTGCCATAATAATAACTTCCGAAACACCTGCCATAAAACTACCAATAAAAATCCATGGGAGAGAAGCAATAGTGGTCAAACCTAAAAATAAAATAGCTAGAATAATTCCACTCATCAGCAATTTTGTTACACCTATTTTTTTCTTGAAGAAACCAACCAATAATCCAAAAATTATTGTTGCAATTGAGCGGACGTTAGCTATGTATGAAATTATTTCACTATCAATTCGCTGTGGGAATAAATCCGGAATCATTAAATATTGTGAATAAATCGTAGCAATTGAATTCCGCCCGAAGTTGATAAATACAAGTGCCACAATAAATACGGTAAAGATCAGATTTTTATAGTGATATTCTTGTTCTTCTTCTTGGTTTTTTTGGTCATTACTTGAGAAAACACTAATTTCACTGCTAGATTCTAATTTAGACTTAGAATTAGATTTTACCCCTCCCTCGGGAACAAAAAACATGGGTATTACGGAAAGATACATAATTAATGACGCAATATAAAATAAAGCCCCTTCACGAAAACCCCAGCCATCATAAAATTTCATATTAAAAAATCCTTCATACAGCATACCACCAATGAAAATTCCGATAATTCTGCCAATCCCCCCTAAGCTGGATAATTGGGCCATAACCCGACTACGTTCTTTAGAAGGATAGAGATCACTTACCAATGCGCTCCAACCTATATTAGACATACTCCAAAAAATTTCAATAATTGATAACCCAATGATAATGACATAACCTGCGGTCTTCAAATCTGAAATAGATGCATGTATCCAATAGGTTATTAACAACAAGGTTCCAGCAATAATTTCACCCATTATTATAAAACTACGCCGACGTTGAAGTTTATCAGAAAGACGCCCCCAGACAAACATTTGAAATATTGAACTTAGAACCATAGGTATAGAGGCATATAAGGTAGTAGCTGTTACGCTCAATCCTAAATAATAACGCATATAGATGGATAGGAATGTATAAAACAATCCTCGCCGAAACATAGCAAGCATTTGAAAAGAAGAAAGATTGAGAAAAACCCCTTTGGAATGCTTTTTTGGTGTATTAGTGGTGTTTCCGATAGACGAAGGCTGTTCCATTATGAATAAATGAAGCTTCTATTCTTTATTTATAATGGGATTTTACCTAATTTGAATAATGATCTAATTCCGCTTTTCTGTGAATATCATTTTTGTTGTTATAAATTCGGTTCTTTTTAACTATTTCCCATAATTTTTTAGGAGATCGAATCGAGAAATTGTACACACACAAATAATTCGATTTCTTTTAATCACTTTTTTCGAGGATGAATAATATCGTTATATTTGTGATACAATATTTGTTATTGAAATATGTAATGGAAGTGTAGGGTAATATGAATATATTAAAATTAATCAAAGTAATTGTTAAATTTATTGCCGTGATTATTTCACTGGCATTTCTTGTTAATGCGTTGACTGGAGTTACCACGATTATCAATATAGCTGAGAATCAAGGTATAGAAGTCAATGATTTTAAGCCTGGTGATTTCCGCATCAAGCATGATGATTTACATATTGAAGTCGGCATCACTTTGAATAACAGCGGTATTTATCCTATGGAAGGAGTTAAGCTCGCTATGAAAGCTGACTTGAAAAGCAATATTTCAGAGGAATGGCATGAAATCATTAATACCGATTCCACTAAATTAAATCCTAATATTTCCGAATCTGGTGATATAATTTATCCTGGACAAGTTCATCCAATACTTTTAAATGCCAGTTTGCCTGATTTTTCTACAAATCCCGCAGAAATTGCAACAATCCTGGGTTTAAATGCATCTGATCCATGGGATTTTGCTACATTGCTAAATGCAAACTTCGAAATTCGCGTTTTTCTCTCGTTCGACATCGCTTATGCATTCGGTCAATATGATTTGCATGTGGAACTCATATTATCATCTGAAGATTTGGAGGGTGCATTCTAATGAAATTATGGCTTCGGATTGTTTTTGCATTAATTTCCGCAGTTGTCGGCTACTTTTTTTATATTTATGTGCCTGGGTATATTTTTGATTTACTCAGTCGAGGGGAAGAATATCTCACTTTTGTCGATATAAATATAGGAAACTATGATCAATTAGAGTTTTACATAAAATCGGTTGGATTTATTATTATCGGGGTAAATTTCGCCTATGGGGTGGCTGCAGATAAATCCAAAATTAAAGCAATTTGGCGCCTCTGCCGTTTATTCTTGAAAATTGTATTTTGGGGGTTATTCTTGTTTTTGGATTTTAATACGATAGATATTTCTTCGAATATCATAACCAGCTCACAACTGCTTATAAATATCGATATCGAAAAAGTTTTTTACTTTACCATGGGTGGAGCAATTTTTGATATTGTTCTAACTGTATTGGACTTTTTCATCGCGTTTTTCCCAGAAAAAACGAAGGAGGATAAATAATATGTCATGGATCGATCAAATTATGCAATATTTAAGCCCAATTATTCCGTATGTTCAGTGGTTAATTGTGTTTATTACTCCCATCTATATAGCTATTGGTGAGGTCTTCTCCTCAATTGCGCTGTTATTCATCAAGATTTTACCCAGCAACTCTTTCGTGCTCTCTTTTATTATTGCAGGAGTATTCGTTGTATTGGGTATTGTATTCGGTGTGATTTCTGAGAAGAATAAGAAGGAAAAAACCGAGGCAGGTTTGGTGGAAAATAATTTCACTGATACCTATTCATCTACAGACTCATCTGATAGTGGAAATTAAATACCCATCAAACACCTATTTTAGTGGAAATTAAATACCCATCAAATTGGATCTTTTAAAATTTTA
>CAYRPF010000077.1:0-1795 GCA_964426185.1 uncultured archaeon
CCTTAAACGGGACATACAACAGTTATCATTATAATATTTATGCATGGGATATGGATCAGGATGGTAAAACAGAGATTGTCGCCCCTGATTATTATAGTGATGCTAATGATAAATACTCGGTTGTAATTTATGGTGTTTATTCAAACAACAAATCACTATATATTGAAAATCGGTTAGTTGTTCCATATCGAATTATGCATTCAGCGCTGGTTGATATCAATCAAGATGGGTGGATGGATATAGTAGTGGGAAATTATGCTGGAAATTACGCATTTGGATATTTTCTTTATAATACTACTACTTCTACCTATGATTGGCACGAACACTTGAGTAATAACACAGATCGACATATCCCACGCTATGTTTATTCCATGATTGCTGAAGATATCGATTATGATGGTAAAATCGAATTGTTATTTGGAGGATATTATGCAGGTTATATTCATCTATGGGAATGGAATGGCACCGATTTAGACTGGAAGGCGAATTTTATCACCAATACTCAGTATGGTATTGTGTCTGATGTTGCCGACTGGGATAATGATGGAAAAATGGAAATCTTACAAGGAAATTATGAAAACAGTTATGCTACTTCTATTCGAGTTTATGAAGTTGATGGTGACAATTCCATCAATTTAGCTCAAATGGAGTGGTACAACGATGAAGTATCCTATTCAAGACCCACATTCCCAAGATTTGGAGATCCGGATAATGATGGTTTGATGGAAATTGTTGCGGGAACCTATGTTGGACCAGATACAAGTGACAGTTATGACGGTCGAATGTTGGTCTGGGATCAATCCGACATGGCATCAACAGCTTGGGAAAGTCCAAATGAAGGATATTATATTGGAAATTATTATGTGTACTCCAGTCAAATGACAAATGTATTTGGGGCTGTTGATTCACGTATATTGGCACCTAAACCTCAAACTTCTAAATATTCACCAAGTGTGAAACCACCCGACCTAACCATACAAGTATATGATGTGGATAAATATCCCATTTCGGATTTAGGTGTGATTTTGGATAATAAAAATGACTTAGGAGATTATTCGGAAATTATGATCACTTCATCAGATGGAACGGCACAATTTACAGATTTAGATTTTGCAACCTATAATTTAAATGTTTCAATTGGAAATCAATTTGGAAATCATTCAGTCTTTTCAGGAATCATTACCATTAATAATACCAGAGAAACTTTTGTGATTGATTCAGATTTATGGCAAATCCACTTTAAAGTTCATGATGTAGATTATAACCCACTAGGATTAGGAAATTTAACCCTTTATGAGGGAAATTGGGGAGATACTTCAAACTTGGCAGAATATTCTTTGGATAGCTCTGGACAAGCCACAGGAATATGGCTAGATCGAAATCCTGCCACACCTTACAAATTTTCCGTGGATTACCAAAATTCAAATTACAATCCTGAAGTAACTTCTATCTTGAATAGTTCATTAAATCAGCAAGATTTGACGGATGCCAATTATGATTTAAATGCGAGCGTTCCAACAGATTTAACTGGTGGTGACTATGAATATCAATGGTTTATATATGCAAATGGCACTACGGGAAGCTCCCTTGAATTGATCGGTGATCAGTCGATTAATTGGTGGAATATCTCTTTATCCAATGTTAGCTCCTATATATCACAAATTGATGTTTACGGACTGGATAAACAGGGTGGTTATAATTTACTGAAATCATATTTGGATGATTTTTCTGGTAATAATATCCAAAATTGGACCGAAGAGTATTACTTGTGGAACTATGTTAAGCCAATATACGG
>CAYRPF010000077.1:1895-6648 GCA_964426185.1 uncultured archaeon
GGAATCTATCGAATTATTATTAATCCTGAACAAGATGGAATAAGTGTGGACGAATCTCAGAACATCTTCCAGCTCACCGTGTGGGCATCTACAACCGGTTACGGAGGTGATCCAACACCTTTAGTGAAAACTATAACAATCAATCCAATAGCAACAACTGCAGCGTTGTATACTGGAGCTACCCCAATTGGAGCAACACTTGAAGTTTATTATGGAACACAAGTTACCGTATCGCTTGTTTATCAAAATCAAGGAGATTCTTCAGATATAACTGGAGCTATGGCTTTAATCGATTGGATGTACGACTCAGCCCAATTAATGTCTGAAACAAGTGCAAATGGATATACAAATTATACATACACGATAAATACATCCAAGGTTGCGAATTTAGGACAATATAAGATTGATTTCTCTGCAAGCCATTTGAATTACTCATCCCAAGCACCCACTTTTGATTTAATTATCTCTGAAATTGATACTTCTGTGAATAGTGAGGATTATCTCAATCCAATTCAACTATATTGGGAAGAATCCTTTACCTTTAGTATCAATTATACTGATGAAGTGAACAATTTACCAATCAGCGGTGCAACGGTGTATTATTATATTTTCGGGGATCCTACATTTACACCACATCCTTTAACTGAGACGGGAGTCCCTGGTATTTATAATATTACCTTGTTAAGTACCGATTTAGATAGTGCGGGTGAATATAATTTTCAAGTTTTAGCAGAAAAGGAATTCTATCAAACAAGTCAGGTATGGATAACTGTAGATATTGAGATAGTTCCAACTAATTTAACCACCCCCACGACAAAATTAACTACCACTTGGGGTCAAAGTTTCACAATCTCAGCCAATTTCAAAGATATCAGAGCTTCACCGACTGCAATCACAGATGGAATTGTATCAATTGATTTTACTGGGCCAAATGGTTATGTTAACCAAACAGATGTTTCACACTCTGGAGGTGGAGATTATAATATTACCTTCTCAGCAGAAACCCATACATTCCCCGTGGCTGGAACTTATACTTTCGTTGTTACAGCTACAAAGAATCAATACGAGACACAAGTAGTAACTATTTCAGTAGATATTGCAATAGTACCTACAGATTTAACACCAGATACTACAACCATCGATATTTTCTGGGGAGAATTGTTCTCCATGGGCGTAACCTACGAGGATGTAACTAATCCACAAAATCCTATTGCAATCACCAGTGGAGCTACAGTTTCGTATGAAGTAGTTGGTATGGAAACGTTAGTGGGAACATTAAATCATGATGGTGATGGATATTATAGTATTGAATTGAGTTCCACTATGTTCGGAACGACTGGAACATATACTGTGCAGATTCAAGCAATCAAGGCAGAACATGAAACCCAAACCATTTCCATTATCGTAACTGTTAATAAGATTACAACAAAATTAACCGCTGAAAGTACTTTAATTGCAGTAGCTTGGGAACAAGATTTCACTCTGAATTGTACTTTTAGTGATACACATGGTCCTACTGAAGTTCCTATTACAGATGGTACTGTGTCATATTCTGTAGTTGGTCCCAACGGGTATACCAGCTCAGGATTTCTTATTCACAGCTCAAATGGAGAATATCTTGCAACGATCAATACGTTGAGCGATTTACCTGAAAAAGGTACCTATGTCTACAGTATAGTTGCTCAAAAAAGCCATTACGTTACTCGAAATCTAACCATAACGGTAGAAGTTGCAACGATTCCTACAGTTCTTACAGCGGAAAGCGAAAGTTTTGTGGTTCAATTAGGTAATACTTTTACCTTAGCTTTACTCTATCAGAACAATGAGACTGGAACACCTGTTCCAATTGATACAGGAGCATCTGTTTCCTATGTTGTATCTGGCCCAAACAGCTTTCTCGATACTGGAGTAATTTCCCATTCTGGAAGTGGTTGGTACAACATAACTTTAGATGCTGATGATTTCGGAGAAGGTACCTTTACTTTCTTGGTAACTGCGTCTAAAGACCAATATGAAACAAAGCAAATTAGCATCATTGTGGATATTGGACTCATTCCGACTGAATTAAGCGCTTTGGAAGAACAAATGACACTTTATTGGACACAGAATATTACTCTCCAAGTTCAATATTCAGATATTACCAATCCAAGTTCACCAACGCCCATTAACAACGCTAATGTTTCATATTCTTTATCAGATGATCCATCATTTGCGGGAACTCTAATCGAACAAACAATTGGAGTATATTCAGTTGAAATAAATTCTACTTATTTAGAACAAACTGGTTCATATACATTTGTGATAACAGCAAGTAAGAATTCTTATGGATCCCGTGAATTACTAATTACAGTACATGTATTGACGGTTAATACCACTATTTCCAGTGCTCATCCTTTGGAATATTCGCTGGATTGGTTAGAAAATTTCACAATTGATGTTTTCTATGAAGATCTTGTGAATGGTATTCCAATTACAGATGCAACAATCACATACTCTATAGGTCAAGTGAGTGGATTTAGTGGAGAACTAAATCACATTGGAAATGGCCATTATGCTTTAACATTTGCTTCAACCCAATTTCCTGGAGTAGGCACATACACACTTCACCTACAAGCAGCAAAGTTTCAATATGCCCCACAAGTATTGAACATCTATATTGAAATCAATCGTATTGAAACCACCATAAATGATACGATTTTTCTACAAGGAACATATTCCATTAATGTAACCACCGAGCATCTTTTCATAATATCTTATGATGATGCTCTGGGTCAAGGTATTCCCAATGCAGACTTGGCATATTATGAATGGGAATTCGAAGGAACTACGCATATTGGTTATCTTCAAGAGCTTGGCAATGGTAAATATTTATTGGATTTCGATACTGCGAATAGAAGCATCGGAACATATCTTGTGATAATTCATATAGCAAGAAATAATTATTTAGAGCGTGCCGGTTCGATTACCCTTCAAATTATGCCAAAACCGGTTTCTTTGACAGTTCCTTCAGAGTTACAAGATAACGTGGTAAACAAACCACAAGGTGAAAACATTGTTATACAATTAACACTGAGTGATCCTGTCAATAACAACCAACCCTTAACGAATGCCACAGTCACCATGGAATATCGCGGTAAATCATACGACTTAGAAGAAAAATCACCAGGTGTTTATGAATACACGATAAGGACAGACACAGATGAATACAATGCCTTAGTAGCGGCAATTACCGATTCAGCCACAATTTATATCACCAAAGCAAACTATTCAATCAATCCTTTGGTAATTACAATTTCAATTACTCCACCTGAATTTGTAATAGCTGGAGCCCATATTCCTAAAATATTCATTTACATAGGAGGAGGAGTGGCATTAATTGCAATCAGTATCGCTGGAATTACCAAATACATTCAGTTTCTACGAATTCCTGAAGTTATCAAGAAAATTGATCAGACTAAAAAGGAAATCTCGAAGAAACTTACAATCAGTGATGACCCTATTATGCGGAGTTATCATCGACTCTTGGCAGATAAATATGGTAAAGCTTGGAAACTTCTAGATTTGGATTTAGAAGAAATTTTGGACCTGAAAGGTCCAAAATCAGTAAAAATAGATAAATTGGATCAAAATGATTCAACTCAAGGAGGTCAATTCTAATGCCAGTTGGAATCGTAATCATGCACTGGGACGAACGACGGGGTGTTGAAATAATTTCAGAATACCCAAAAGGAGTTGAGATTGAAGAAAAAACCATGATGCAGCTTTATTCGCAGCATGAGTTTACAGGTGAAGCAGGGATGGTATCATTAACTGCTGGACCTATCAATCTTGCTTCTTATTATACCGGTCCAGAATCTTCAATTTATGTGATTCTTTTATTATCTGCTAATGAAGATTCTGACTCATTTGAAGAAGGATTGATTGAAATTTCCCGACAAATTTTGATGAACATCGAAAATAATACTTTAGAAGCAGTATTGCCGACATATTTTCAGCGTTTATCGGTTTATCCGACATTTACTATTGAACAAAAGTATGCTTCAATAATTAATAATGAGGTTAAACGCTTGATACTTAATCGTCTTCATCAAGAAGTGGCAATACCTAAATCTGAAATAGCTGTATGGTTACGGGATGTTTATCAAGGCGGGATGGTTGATTCAGAGAATGTTATTGCCTCACTTGTAAAAAGTGGAATGGTAAAAGTCGCCTCAGTTAAAGGAATTTCTTCAGATTTAGTCTTTTTAATTGAAGATTTGGCCGTATTTCGATTGCCTCCAATTCAAATTGCCAAAGATCCGGTTGAAAGAAATCTTCCTGAAACCCTCGTTGATATGTACAAAACAGAAATTAGGCACTTCTTCACGAACTACATTCCTTCTGAGAAAGATAATTTGAAGATCATAGAGGAAATCATCTTAAATCCTCAAGCGTACGAAGTGCTGAAACTCTTGCGTGAAGCAGTTGTAACACGTAACGATTTGGAGAAATTGAGGAAAAAGGGAGTAGATGACTTGGATGCGATTTTAAAAGTCATGTGGGAAAACAAAATGATTGCAGTCTTCCAGGACACAAACGGAAATGAATATTATTGTCTTACCAGCGATTTTAAAATCGAACCAATTTATCCAGAATATTTAGTAGACACAATTCGGAAGCAGTATATTGAGAAATCGCAGAATGAGCAAGTTATGCTGGTGGCCTTGGATCTTTTAAGGAATTCTTATTATACTTTTAAGAAGAATTATGAAAC
>CAYRPF010000077.1:6748-14723 GCA_964426185.1 uncultured archaeon
ATCTTTATCTTTTTTAGTTGAAAGTTCAGCTAAATTCACATATTTTCCGCCTCTTCTTCGCTTCTTCTGTTTTGAAACTTCTTCTTCTGCTACAGGAGCATTAATTTCTTTAATTTGATTCTTGATATAATATGCACTGTATAACCAAAGCCCAACAACTCCCACAATAAATACACCAATGAATATTGAAACCAAAATGGAGTGAGTGTTGACTTCATAAGTATTGAAAGTGAAAGTTGCAGAAACGGTGTAATTTTCTCCTGTTTCTTTTACCACGGCCGATACGCTGATATTTATGGTTAGAGAATCTAAATCATAGGATTTATCATAAAAATCAATGGAAAAACCGTAGGATTCTCCTGTAGAAATTTCGAATATATTCAATCCCTTTTTGAGATTTATTCTAGCGTCGTAATCTGATACAAGAGAAATTGTGACATTGGTATATGAAGCATTTCCTAAGTTAACTAGATGTGCATTAATCAAGTTATGCTCTCCCTTGACTAATGTTTTACTGGAATCCATGTTGATTTCTAAATTCTGTTCATAAATATTTTTTGAAATAGTAATTGTATGATTTACAGCTGCAAAAGTACTGTTTCCTTGAAATTTTACCATAAATTGAACTTCAGGTAAAAGAGGTGTTTGAGACATATCAAAGCTAATTTCAAATTGCCCATTTTCATCCGTAAGAGCGGTTGATCCACTATCGTCTAATTGTAAGGTAGTCCAAATAGGGGCTTCTTGAGCGCTTAAATTATCTCTTGCATCATAATAGAAAAGGAGTTCAGTATTCTGCAATATCTCGTTATTTTCATCAACAAACTTCCCTGATATTGTCTGTGTTGAGTAATGATCGATAGGTGAAGTTTCAGCTAGAACATCTGAAAAGATACCATAGATTTTATTGTCAACCGTGGTAAAATTGCTTTCATATGCCATAGTCATGAAATAACTGTTATATACTTGAATGAAATAGGTCACATTACCAGGTAAATCTAAAAGATTTCGTGAAATGTCAGATGTAAATGATGGTCCAGTGAAATCATTATAAGTTCGTGTGGTTAGGATTTTACCTTCAAATTCATTTTCATTCAAGGATGAATAATATAAGAGTTGAGATTTAATACTTTCATCAATTTCTTCATCATCAATATTTACAGTAATTTTCATCTGCATAGGCATATTTCGTAAGGGACAATTTAATCCACCAGTAATTTCATCAGGAATCGTTAAATTCAATATAAATAAATGTTCATGAGAATTATCGGGTTGACCATACATAGGGAGCAATGCACTTAATGAAGTTTTTCCAATTTCCCATTTATGATTTTCAGCGTAAATAAGCGTGGCAGTTACGGTCACATTATAATCTAAAGTTGAATGTCGATTTTCCAATTGAACAGCTACTGTGATATCTTCATTTGGATTGATAACTGTTTCATTTAGAGCATAGTTGGTCAAGTAGAGATCTTGTCCTAAGAAAATTTCATCAGTTTCATTTACTAAAAATGATTTTTCATTGTTTATCAATGGTTTTACTGCAAAAATTGTGAAATTAAAAGTGTTGAGATCAGTAGTAAACGGAGTTATTGTTCCAAACAATCGATTTGTATGTGTTGTTTCTATAAATGAGGATGAATGGATATTTGCTTGATATTCATTAACATAGAATGAAGTTTTCATAAAACCTAATTGATCACCATCGGTCCAATTAAGAATCACCGTATATTCTCCAATTGGTGTATTTTCGTCTGTCATCATTATCGCTGATTCTCCGAAATTGAACCAAGAATATGATGAATTGTCATCGACTGAATTATCCGAAATAACACTGGATGCCACAAGATTACCCGTAGTATTAAAAATTTGAGCAGTAATCTTTCCGTCATTAGGAAGATAGGTGTCGTAACTGGTTAATAATCCAGCAGAAAGAGCAATGACATCCCCTTGCATGAATCCATGAGTTTTCCACAGATTATCATTATATTTTAGGTAAAGATCGGCTATACGAAGGTAATTTGGTGAAATTGTCGATAAGATATAAGTTGTATTGGTATCAGCTACAGTAGAATTAATTTCAACCATTGTTTTACCATCTAAACTGTATGGATCGGCGCTTAATTCAAGAATACTCGTGCCATTTTTCTGTAAATCGGCAATTTCCCAGTTACTCGGGAATAAATAACCAAATTTAGTGAAATTCCATTGAGTAAAAACATTATCATTAGGATCAAAAGTATAGGTAAGATTCCAAGCAGGGTCATAATCAATCGATAATTCAAAAGTACCAACTGCAGAATCAACCAAATATTTTTGAACAATATATTCAACCGAAAAAGAGATGTCGCCAGAATAAATACCATGATCCCAATCTAGTGAAACAGTGAAATTACCATTGGATAATGCTATCGGAGTGGAAAACTCCAGTTTTACAGTTCCATATCCCCACCAATATGATGCATAATAAGGTTCATTACCACTACCATCCAAGCGGTCATGTGGGTAATCCCAGATGTATGTATCTTCGATTGGAACATCATCAACTGTTAAACCTATTTCGGAGGGATTGTAAGGTCGAGAAAGATTAATGGCAAAATTTGAAGCATCTGCTTGAATAGTGGTAGTTACTAAGTGGAAAGTAGCTTCGGCTATTTCCCAATTTGCAGATTTGGATAATAGAAGATGATCAACTTTTTGGTCAGGATCGAATTTATTATTAATGGGAGCATCATATGGAATAGAAACTAAGCTAAAACGTGTTTCTCCCACTATTGAAGTTGTGTTTGCTGAGATAATTATGAAATAGTTACCCACTGAAACATCAATACCAGAGTGATCGGTAGTTAAATTGAACCACATAGGTCTATCGACCGAATAATTCAACAATGTTATTTCAGATAAAATGGCTGTTTCGTCTGGTGTGGCCAATAGTTGAGCATTGGTTGGATCAAGAAGAGCACTCCGAGCAATTGGTTCGGAAATATTGGCTTGACAAAGTTGAATTGTTAAATTTGAAGTTACCGAATCATCAATATCTAATGCTCGAATCCATGCTTGGAATCCGTAAATGGTTGAATCACCTCTTACATCAAATTCTAAGGCGATTGGATTGTTTGCACCGAAATTTGTTTCATAACCTTCGATTACATCAACTTGCATACTGTCAACCAATATAGTAAAAGTTTCTGTAGCATTGCTGAAATGCAATTTTACTTCTAAATCTTTGGTAGAATTGACATAATTTAGGTTTTCATTACGAATATAATAAGTGATGGTACGATATCCGCCTGAAATTTCTTGAATAATGCGATCTGATTCCAGAGTATCAAAACTACTACTAATATAATTATACAAGGAAGTATCAAGAGCTAAATTTGAATCAGCTTGGACAGCTAATTGAATTTTAAAACCTAATATAGTTGAAGTATTATATAAATAAGAAGATGCATCAATTGCTACGTTTAATTCTACTATATTTTCACCAGCTAAAGCGCTATCTACAGAAATAAAATCTGCTCCAACGTTTTCTGTTCCTGTAACAACTGTAAACATATCTGAAGTGGTAGAAATGGTAGTTTTATATTTTTCATAATGCAAAGAATCATCACTTTCAAGTGTAAAATTTGTTAGATGGTTTTTTTGCATTGTAAAGTTAAAAGTACCATCATGAAGATAATAATCTCCAATTTCACTCGAAATATTAAATTCATTGACTCCAGTTGCAATGGAGTGATTTTGCATGTATAAATAGACATTTTGAGAATTACCTTGCCCAGTAATCGGGATTTCATAATCTAATTGGGAAGCCAGTGGTGTAAATTCTCTATTAGGAATGAGCGTATTTGATTCTTGCAAATGAGAAGGAGTAGAATTTTGAATACTCATTGACAAAATAAAAATTAGGCCCAATACCACTGGAACTATTTTCTTTTGTATCGATTTCCATCGTATCGTGATCATTTAGTAGTCCCTTTCGTAGATTTTTTAGGTTAAAAAATTTCATGTAGTTTTTTAATATATTGGATCAGATATTGTCATTCGACAAAATCTATATCTTTTGTGCAAGAATCTTTTTTCGATGAACTAAAATATCATTAGCTGCAACAAAAGAAAGTTCTGCTAAAGTAGATGAAGTTAATCCAAAACGAATTTGATATATAAGAGATTTTAATTCCGATACATCCATTTCTGGAGAAATCAACAACAATAAATCAGATAATGCAGCAAGTAATTGAGCAACTAATTCGGTTAATCTTAGCAGATCATTTACACTAAAATTGGCATACTCGTTTTTTCTAAATTGGTGTAGTATAAATTCACAATCATATTCAGATATCCACCAAAAAATATACTTGTTGAGCGTCTTAAATCTTATTTTAAACCTTTTTTTAATAATTGGCTTCAAACCGGATAATAAGTTGGTTAAATTGATACAAGTTGAAGAATCATGAATTTTTTTAGCAAATTGAAAAAGATAATCTATTTCATAAGGATACAGATAATTTTTTAAGCAAATTTTTCCCAATTCAGTGCATCTATAATATTTTAACTCGGTGTTCTCAGGAGGATAGATGATTTCTATGGTTCCGTATTTTTCAATTTTGGAAATTATTGATAAAGGGAAAATCGCGCGATAACAAATTTTTTCCGCTTTTTCTTGAAATAAAATAGGATTTTTTATAACACTTGATGGAAATATCAAGGAATTGTCTTGATTTTTGGTAGGAAGTGAAATATCCAATTCTCTTAAATTGTTAATCAAGATTATGAGGATTTTTTTGAGGCGTAACGAGAGGTACGGATATTTATTATAAACATTCACGATGCCAAGTGGCGTATTTGAAGTTATTCTTATTAAACCTATTCCTTTTTTGGAATTTATTTGAAGGAAATACGATATATGTTTATCATGAAATTTAATATCTTTATTCTCAATTTCCCCTTCTATTATAAATGAAAGTATTTCATCTTCGTGATAATCCCACAATTTAATTTTGGTAACCTTAAATTCATCTTTTCTTTCTCCCATTTTTTCTTGTTCTAAAATAGTTATCATGGAAATAAAATCTAATTCATGGAGATTCAATAAAGCACTGATTGGAATATATTTTGAATTATTGAAATTATGAAAAGAAGATTGCAAGAATTGATCTAAGTCAAAATCGTCCGCTTCCCCCTGTTCGAATATTCTCAGTAAGACAATTTCTTCTAAAAGATCTTGATTTTTTGCCAAAGAAGATAGAATTGCTTGATATTTTGGATATAATTGATTTTTCTTTGATTTTGTGAAATAATGATCTTCTAACCATTCTTTTTCTTGGTATGAATCAACTAATATAAAAGCAAATCCCTCGTCTTCATATTCTAAACGACCTGCTCTCCCGCAAATTTGATGAAATTTATTGCAGTTGATAATTTTTTTTTTGTAATGCGAAATTTCTTTTGATTCTTCCGCCGAATTAGGAGTGTTACATTTTTCATAGAGATAAATACTCTTAAGAATGACAACCTTGGCTGGAGTATTAATTCCTGCACTTAATGTTGTGGTTGAAGCTAAAATCTTGATAAATCCATTTAAGTATAATTGTTCGATAACATATTTTTCTTCAGAAGATAATCCTGCATGATGAAATCCAACTCCATGGAAGATAAAATTCCATTGTGAAATGTTTAAATTGTCGAGATTTGTAAAACTTTCGGTTAAAAAACGGATTAGTTCTTTCTTATTTTGTTGCTTGTTTTTGAAGGGGGAATTTCGAACTAAAAATTCACACATTTGCTCTGCATCTTTTCTTGAAAGAGTAAAAATCAAAACTTGATTCTCAGAGGCCAGAGGAGAAGATATAATTTTTGCTATTGTATTCTTTTTATTTTTGGTAATTTGTATAGAATAATGAAGAGATACAGCCCTGTCTTGGCTTTCTATTAAATAAAATTGTGATTGATGATTATTTCTTTTGTAGTTTTGTTTGAGCCAACTGAATACTTCATTTGGATTACCAATTGTTGCTGATAAAAATAATAATTGAAGAGGGGGTAAATTAGAAAAAATTCGCAGTAACAAATTTTCGAGCCTTGGACCTCTCATATTATCGCCTAAAATATGAATTTCGTCCACAATTACCAATCGAATCTCCCTAATCCAAGAATTTTGCTTAATTAATCGAAAATAATGATCAAATTTTTCAAATGTCATAAAATAACATTGCCCATTTTCAAGATCTTGATAAGAAACTTCAATTCCACCAGTAGATTGGATAAAATTAAATTGGAATTTCTTGTACCGATTTTTAAATAGGAGAAATTTCTCAGAAACTAAAGCCCGGTATGGAAGTAAATAAAGAATTCTTCCTGCACCTTTGGTTAAAATGTCAATGGTTGTTAATTCGGCAATCAATGTTTTTCCAGTTCCAGATGGAGTGCATACTAAGAATGAATTTCCTTGATTTGAGCCTTTTTTAATTGCATTTAATTGATTTTTCAATAAGTAATGGATACCATGCTTTTGCAATATCTTAATTAATTCTTTTTTATATCCATATCTTGATAGAATAGAGATTGAAGTCAAATTGTTCATTATAGTAATATAGCATTATTATTTTTCTAACCCGAAGATTTGATTTTTATCATTTTGCTTAGAAACATTGAATTCTAGATAACAAATTTTTTTAGGTACATGCGACAATTCCTTAATTAACATAGATCAATTTTAATATTAAAATTCTTTATATCAGAAGTGAAAAAAATGAGCATCGATTGGCAAAAAATAAAGGAAAAACCCGACAAGGCTCATAAAGTATTAGGACAGACTTTATTGGACCAACGGGGCAAAATTAATGATTTAGAAAACAATCTTCAAAAAACCACTCAAGCCTTAAATAAGAACATGACGGAGCTTGCAAGCGCTAATAATCAGATTGAGACCTTAAATAAGAATATTGGTGAATTACAAAATTCAATTACTGCAAAAGATAGCGAAATTCAAACATTGAACCAAAACTTTCAGCAAATTCAAAGCGAACATGATCAACTTCAACAATCATTTAATCTGTTGTTAAATGAGAAAAATGAGCTTGAAAAAGCTAAAACCGAATTGGAAACTGCAAAGACCACCTTAGAAGAACAAAAAAATACCTTAGAGCAGGCAAAAAGCACATTAGAACAAGAAGTTATTACTTTAAGAAATAATTTAACAACTGTACAAAATGAAGCAGAATCCCAAAAGCAAAAAGTAATTGATTTACAAGCGGAAATAAATTCTCTAAATGATCAAATCAGCCACCAAAAACAAGAAATGGTTAGTTTGCAGGGAACCATTGATCAGAAAAATCAGCAGATTGGTGAAATGACCACTACCATTGCTCAACTAGAAGGCCGAATTAATGAATTAACCGGAACAATTGAAAGCAAAGGTTCTGAATTACAAGGCATGGTTTCACAAAAAGATAATATGATTAAGGAATTAAACATTAAGGTAGAAGAATTAACCAAAGAACTGGAAGAGAAAAAGAGTGAAATTGCCCAATATTCTTCAAAAGTTCAAGATATGGAAATGCGTTTAGCCGATAACTCACAAGATGTGAAAATTCAAGAACTCACTGCTAAGGTTGCAGAATTAGAAGAAAAATTATCTTCAAAAGAAATAAAAATGGAAGAATATGAATCTAAAATTGCAGAACTAGAACCTCCAGTTCCTGAAGTTCACGATTACAATTTAGATAGTCGAATTATTTGTCCGATGTGCAATAGTACTGAAATTGTTGATTTTGAAGACAAAACAAAAGTTTTAAGCTATGTTGGCCATGTTCCTCTTTACGCAAAGAAAAAACGATGCAAAAAATGTGGATACGAATTTAGTTAAATTTTTCATCTTTTTTTCGTGACATTTTTTTATTTTCCTTCTCATATTATATTTTCAACGTATTTAATCAAGTATTCTTACTGGTATTCTTAATCTTCCGTTTGGTTCTCT
>CAYRPF010000078.1:0-14636 GCA_964426185.1 uncultured archaeon
ATGAACTCAGACGAAAATTTTGTAAAAAAAATATCAAAAATATATCTTAAACTCGTGCAAGATCTTTATATAATTTCGGAATTATTTCTTTGTATTTATTGTTTTCAATATTTCCCAGAATATTTGCAGCAATTTTATTTAAGATTTTGCGATATTTTGAGACTTGCTCATCCCGCCGAAGCAGTAATGCTACAACATAGTTCTCCACTTCAATGAATTTTTCCCCGAGCCCTGAAAAAAAAGATACAATTTTGTGGTTTTTAAATGTAAGAGAGGAAAATCCTGGTGTTAACGAGGAATATCGGTGAGCGGAGTAAATTTGTGTAAGTAAGTTGTTAGTTATCTTCAAATTTTCAGGATAACTTGATAACAAGACAGGCCCGACTTCATTATCCCATCGCAATATTAAAATTCCAAGAGGCACTTTTGATGATCTCCTTTATTAATTTATAATCAATAGCAATTAATATCAGTTAATATCAGTTAAAAGATAAATCTATTGATCTATATTAGTTGTTGCAACATAAAAGGCTTATGAACTTCTTTTTCAATTTTCAGTTCAGATACAAATTACCACTTTTAATTAATTTGTAAACGAGTTCCTGGATTTTCAATTTTTGAAACGGATATATTGCATCAAAATGCGTCAAAATGTGTGGAATATAGACAAATCCTTGATTCTCTATTTGCAGCTGAATATATTTTATGATTTCTCCAGCAAGACCGCTAGGAGGCATGTCAACCTCACGGAAATAATAGGGTTTGGTATATTTTATGTTAAATGTTTCTTCTGCCATTTTTTTCAGATTCTGACGGGTGGGTAAATCTTGCAAGAAAATATCGATGTTACCCAAATAAGTGGAATACAATCCTTGAAGCTCGGAAGCAAAGCGAGATTCTAACCTAACAGAGAATGTTTGCAGCATTTCTCGTTCCATTGGGCTGGGCTTTTGATGAATTAATAAAACCACGTAAGTATAATTGCCCACCCATATCAAATTATGTAAATTATCTAACTGAACAGACTCAAGAGAAAAAATAGGGCGATTTTGAATTCTTCTATCGGTTTGTATAAAATTTTGTGTTTTTTCTAAAAGATCCACTTGGATTGGGTGAGATTCATTTCTCTGAAAGAAAATAATTTGATTACTATGTTTGTGAATAACACAAACCATTTCGAAATCTATAATAAATGATAAAATTTTGACAAAACCTCCTTTTTTTTCTCTAATTTTTAAAATATTTTAAGAATATTTAAGCATTCGTTCTAAAGGTTGGAGTGCTTGAGCTGCTTGGGTTGAATTTACCCTAATTTCATATTGTGATTGTCGCGGAGTTCCAACAGAGCGAATTGCGGCAAGTAAATTTCTAATATCAATTTTTTTCATATTTTT
The DNA here is from genome assembly GCA_964426185.1 of uncultured archaeon. Classification (GTDB taxonomy): domain Archaea; phylum Asgardarchaeota; class Lokiarchaeia; order Sigyniarchaeales; family Promethearchaeaceae; genus Harpocratesius. Next base: position 1,395 of record CAYRPF010000078.1, read on the forward strand.
ACATACAGCGGCAGAATTGAGTGGATAATATGATTGATTGGGAAATTTCCACCGCAAGTGTTCAACTAAACCCATTTCTGTTCCGATAATAAAACCATTCGAATTTGGGTTATTCTGAGAATATTGCAGCATCTGTGAAGTGGAACCGATAAAATCTGCTTGATTTTGAACTTCTACGGGGCACTCTGGATGAACTAAGAGAGAAGCTCCGGGATGTTTCTTTTTTGCTTTATCTATGTCATTCATAGAAATGAAATTATGAATAGGACAGTTTCCCATTTCAGGAACTTTAATTATTTTTAAAGAAGTGCGGTTTTCCACAAAAGTAGCAAGATTTTTATCCGGCCCAAACAATATTGTATCAGTATTCCACTCTTGAGCCGCCTTCTCGACCACCCGCACTGCATTGGAAGAAGTGCAGCAAACATCTGAAAATGCTTTCGTTTCCGCCGTAGTATTAACGTAAACAATCAACGGTGTTCCAGGGTATTGTGCTCGATATTCATTAATAATATTTAAGTTTAGAAAGCTAGCCAATGGGCATCCCGCTTGAAAATTGGGTGATAATATTATTTTAGCTTGATTGAGGATTGAAGCTGTTTCCGCCATGAAATGCACCCCTGCTAACACGATGATATCTGATTCTTCCCTTTCCCGGGCAATTTTAGCCAAACCAAGAGAATCTCCGATAAAATCCGCTATTTTTTGTATTTCGATAGGTTGATAATAATGGGCATAAATGGCAATCCTTTTTTGTTCTTTTAGGGAAGCAATTTCATCAATCATTTGATCTTCTGTTTGATTCATCAATGAATTTTTCGATGTTTCAGCATTCATAATATAGTAAGTTTTAGTTCTCCCATTAAATTTTGGGTATTTAAAGAGGGTATTAAAAAAATTTAAGTAAAGCGCAAGAAGAACTTAACCAGTAAAAATTTTTTAGGTAGAAGGTTGGGCAATTTCTTTGCCAAATTTTAAATTCTTTAATATATTAAAAATATTGAGTTGAATCTATTATGTCGAGTAAATGTGATGTATCAAAACCTAATTGGTACCATGTGGTAATCATCGGAGGTGGCCCTGCAGCTATTTCTGCAGCCATCTATACTCATCGCTTTGATCTTAAAACTCTTATCATTGGTGAAGAATATGGAGGAGCTATTTCCAAGACGTATTTAATCGAGAACTATCCAGGATTTTTTGACGTTTCTGGCTTTGAGTTGATGGAAGCATTTCAAAAACACTATGAACATTTCAATATTCCCTACAAGTTTGAAACCGTCACCAAAATCGAGAAAGATCCTAATGACACTTTTATAGTTTCAGTTTCAGGTGGAGAAACATATCATGCTTGCGCTGTTATTGTGGCTACAGGCGGAAAATACCGAAAATTGAATGTTCCAGGTGAAGAAGAGTTTCACGGCCGTGGTGTGAGTTATTGTGCTACATGCGATGGCTTCTTTTTCCGAGATAAGACAGTTATTGTGGTCGGAGGTTCCGATAGCGCGGCTGTTGAAGCATTATTTCTTTCCAAATTTGCAAAAAAGGTCTACATTGTCTATCGTCGAGCTAAGATTCGAGCAGAACCGATAAATGCTCAACGATGCGATGAAGAAGAAAAAATAGAAATAATCCCCAATACTACGATAAAGCGGATAATCGGAAAAGATAAAGTGGAGTCGGTTGAGTTTAATGACGGCACCATCTTTCCCACGGATGCTGTTTTTATTGAGATTGGTCAAGATCCGCAGAGCGAATTAGTAAAAGATTTGGGTGTAAAATTAAACGACCGTGGTGAAATTATCGTAGATAGTTTTGCACAGACCAACGTGCCGGGAATTTTTGCAGCTGGAGATGTTACCAACATTAGGGAAAAACAAGTTATTACCGCAGCGGGTCAAGCAGTTAGTGCCGCTTATTCGGTTAGAGATTATTTAGAAAAACTTACATTGCCGACTAAATGAACCACAATTACGCTTTTTTTGGTTTTTTTAGGTATTATTATTTTTAAAGATCTAGAAAATCATAGAATATAGAAAAGAGTTTTTCGAATATAAGGAGATTTTGGATATCTCCAGTAAGTTTAATATCTCCATTCATCATTGCCATCCATGGATCTGTTGCACCTTGGAAAGAAGCGAGTAATTTTTCAGTGGTGATTTGAATGTCGATTTTAGAAAAATTTTCTTTATTTTCTAGCAGAAATTTTTCGAATTCTTGATCTATTTGCTTAAATTTAAGTTTACCCGAGTAAAGTTCAAGAACTATCAGTACTTCTTTTTCCATATTTCGGAAAATGGTGATTAAAATGATCAAATTGACATCTTCAAATTCTTCAAAAAATTCTTTTGATGAGTTAGACATTTGTTCACAGAACCGAAAAAAATCAAGCAATTCATCCAATGTCATTGTTTGGGATATTATTTTACTCCGAAAGAATGCTATTTTCTGAGAAATGCCTAATAATGTCATAATATTTGATAATGTTTGATTTCTAATAGATTTTATGGATGAAAATGATCAACGCCAGCTATTCCTATATTATTTCAATATCTCTTGGAATTGCTTGAAATTTTGGATTAATTTGGTATGGTATTGAAGATAGCCCTGTAAAGCAATACTCATTTGTTCCACTATTTTAATATTCTCTTTGATTTCAAAGATATCAAGGTCTTTTTCATCTTTTTCATCTAATTTTGAAATCAAAAACCAACTTTTTTGCTGGGAAATAATCTGTTCTAATCGATTTAGAATCCTTAACAGATCATCTAAAAATGGAGCCAATTCTTTCAATTTAGTCGGTGATAAATTCTCAACTGCATCATCAGAATCCGTTTGGGATAGTAATTGAAGCGTCTCTTGGTGTTGTTGTTGAAGATTGATTATTTGATTTATTTCATCAATTAATTCAACTAATATTAGAAAAGTGTTCCAATAGAGATGATGCCGTATCGACTGCTCATTTGCTTCTTTTACCGAAAAATCCAGAAATTGCTTTAACATCTTTCTTTCTTCTGATTGGACCCGTAACTGGGCGCGGAGATTATCATTCTGAACGGTTAAAAATATACCTAAAGGTTTTTTCTGGTTGTCCGTAGGGATTTTACTAAAAAATTTTAAAACATTTGATACAGCAATTGGAAACTTTGGTTCAGTCATTGAGTTAAAATTTGATTCTGAAAGATAATCAAAGAGAAAAGAGCGCCAATAGCGTGGGATGAAAGAAGCTTCAGGACAATTTCTGCCTTCCCAATAATTACATGCTTGCCATAATATTTCAAATGAAATAACGGGGTATAAACCAATTTTCAATAATGAAGAAATACCAGAGGCATGAAAATCATAGAACTCCATTTTTTCCCCGGTATTTTCTAAGGTATTTTTTAATGTTTGACCAAAAGATATGTAGTTTTTAGCAAATTCAACCTCAAACTGTTTGCTGGGTAGGTGTTCGACTCCGCTGATTTGAACTGCATTGATTTTATATTCTCCAGCTATTGCTAATATTTCTTGAATAAACGAAGGTTTAAGCGATGGAGTCATCCAATCAATATTAATGGCTCGAATTCCATGTTTTGGAGCGTCTTGAATGGTTTGATAAGGAATATTATTATTCGTAGATCTTAACAACTGCAAGAGAGTTTGAAAACCGTAGAACAAGCCCCTTTCAGTTCGACTGCTAATTTGGATAAACCTTCCAATAATAAGATGATATTCATCTGTACTGCGAAAATCATGAATATTCCATGGATTAATCCATTTAATCTTACTTATGATTAATTGGGGATTAATTTTCAGTGATTCAGAATTCAATAGTAAATATAAGGGAGATCGAGGAACAAAATACCCTAAATCGGATCGATAGTTTAGTGAATTCTTTTCAAGTGTTGAAGATACTTCCCAAAGTAATTTCAAGGAAGATCCGAATTGAGCTAAGAATGATTTGATATGTGATTGAAAAATTTCAGAACCAGCATTAGTATTTATTTTCCAGGTGCCTTCTAAAGAACAGTATTGATTTGATGCTCCTTTTATTTGTTTTAGCACAAATGGTAACAAAGAATTTGGTAATTCCCAGTTATTGCTCATATTAAAGATCATATATCATAGTATATTAAATTCTTCGGGAGTTCAATGAATAAAATTAATATAAAAATTCAATTTCAAAAATATCAAACTGGATAAAATACATCAGGGATTGGATATTTCCAAAAAACCACAAATTGCCCGAAAAACCATGAAACATAGAAAATTGATGATGAAAGAGTCAATATATAATATAATAATGCCCATATAGGCACCTCACGTGATTTTGGGATCCAATACTGATCAAATCTATACCATAAATAACCCCCCACAAATCCGATTAGAAGATTTAACGGGTAAAACCATATATAATTTAAAGGATTATCGTCAAATCCAGTATGAATGGAAGATTTATAATGATACCATATGGAAAACCACAGAATTTGAACTAATAATATATGATAAGTGGAGCTACTTATTTCTCTAATAGCTTTTTGGAATTTTTCCTTCCAAGATTTAACCCCCTTTAAATTAAGTTGAGCAGGTAAAACATTTAAGGCAATTAATACAATAAGGGCAGAATATGGAAAAGTAAAGAAATTATAATCTCCAGAGATCCACTCTAAATGAAAAACGCTTCTAAAATCATCGATGAAATTAACCCCAACCAAATAGCCAAAGCTAATTATCCCTAAAATCCAGATTATAATATTATGCTTGGAAGATATCTTTGAATCTAATGCAATCCACATTCCCATACCTACAGCAGATAATAAAAACAGAATATTTGTATAGAAAAAGAAAATAGTATACCACCAAGTGTCTACATACAAGATATGTTGAACCCACTGCATCGTAATTTCAATTAGAAAAGTGGAAATAAATGTTAATGTTGGAGCCTTACTGAAACAGTAATATAGAAATGGAAATAATAGAATAGAACCAAGAATTACAGGAATAAACCACATTCCAGGACCCCAAAGTGAAGTATAACCAAAATATTGATAAATTTGAGACTCATAAATACCGTTCAAGAATTTCGGAGGTTCAATCTTATAAATGAAATTTGTTACGATGAATTGAAAAAAATAGAGAAGCAAATAAGGAAATAAGAAACGTTCGAATTTCTTTTTAAAATATTTAATAGAATATAATTCTTTAAGTGTTAGTTTTTGATTTATTATGGTTTCTTGTTTTTCATATGATTTGACTAAATTGAACCCCATTATTACCATTAAGACAGGTATCGAAATACGCTCCCAAAATGAGTTATAGAGATTTCCAAGAAAAGCATGAGTAAAACTATGGTCCATAATAACCAAAGCCATCATTAGACTTTTTAGAATATCAATTTGAAAATATCGATTACTCGATTTATTTAATCTATTTTTTTCGAATACGTTCATAACAATTCTCACTACTATCTGAAAGAATGATTCATTAAAGCTGAGATTGAATTTAAAATTCTATCTATGGATTTTGCAGAAGACTAAAAAAACTGAACGCCTTGATATTTTCACTCTACAGAAAATTGATAGAATGGGTCATATAAAAAAGGATATTCCTTATCCTCACGCTTTTGAGCTATATCTTTATTATAATCATCCCAAAAATCCCAAGCAAGATAAAAAATAAGAAGAAGAAATAAAATGAAGAATATTGGAGATATAAACAAACTTATCCCTAAAATGATAAGAGAACCAATAAAAAATATCACTCCAGAGTTGTTTCCCATTCTATTCTCCTCAAAAAATTAATCGGGTACTCTTTAAAAAAGATATAGAATTTGAAAAAATGAGATAATTTTAATCTTTTTATTCATTTGATAAATTATGAATTGTAAGGTTTGCAATAAAGAAACAACTGTTATTTGTCATAGTTGTAAGCAAGGAATTTGTTCAGAACATGGCTATCATATAAGAAAATACTTTTATTGCGCTGATTGTTTCTTTGAAGAGAGAAAAAAAGGTCTTCTAAAATCATGGGGTATGGTATTTATTTTATTAATAATAGGGATAATAACAGTGTTATTGATGAAATCAAATTGAAATTAATAATTTAAATTTTTCTTTTTTACCCAAATCTTTTTTCTGAAAATTTAGGCTGAAATAAGCCCGATATTAGATTTTCTTTTAAATTATTTTTCGTTGTATTCAAGTATTAATTAAATTTGTTGAAATTTGTATGGGAAATCGATTAGGTTACTTTACCAGGCAAGGCATATACAATATAAAATCGTCTTTTTTAATATTAATTGCATTTTCCTTGACGCTTTCAATGGTAGCGGGTTTATTTTTTTATTCTGAATCATATAAATCTTATTTAATTGAAGATGATTTCTCAGAGATGCTTGATTTCAATTTTATTTTCTCACGATCAACAATAAATCCTCAAAAGGGATTTGAAACTGTCGAATCAGATTTTCTTCAACAAATTGATAGTTGTAATATAACATTTGAAGATTTGTGTTATTATGGAAACTTCAAATCCAATTACATGAGAATTTTTTTCAATTACTCTTCTCTATCGAATAATTTCAAACAAAACTATAATTCAAGTATAGATTCAATGTTCGACGTTGATCTTTTCAGTGATAATTTCTATTCTTCCCAAAGATTTTCTGAATTTTTTACAATATTTGAAGGAGAAATACCAAAAGAAGAGAATGAAATATTTATTGATTATTTTTATGCTGAACTTTGGAATGTTCATGCCGGTGATACAATTAATTTTACAATTAAAAAATCTTGGAATTATAGAGAAAATTATTTTATTTGGGGAGGAGATAGAACAAAATATCCTAGAGTTAATGAACCCTATTACCAAAATGAAAAGGAGTTCTATATATCAATTCCTTTGCGTATTTCAGGGATATATACATCAAAATTTCCAAGTTATGAAATTGCTCAAAAAAGATACATCCGAAATTATGAATGGAATAATTTACAAAAACAATTTAATATAGATTACAATCAACCAATAAATGCCCCAATATTTGGAACATACAATTTTACTTCTAAATCAAGTTTTCATCCAATTATGCAATTAATATATGACACAGATTCTATTTATGATTCTGATTCGTCTCCTGATGTTTGTCATATGACTTATGGAATGATGGGTTTTTTTAACCGTAATCAAATAGAATTCGGAGATTTCATAGAATTTTCGGAATCAATAGAACTAGAAATGTATAGAATAAAATCAGATATCTATCGCACTTATACTTATATGAATTATCTTACAAATGATTTAAGAGAGATTTATCAAAAATCAACATATGTTAGGAATGTGTCCCTCCTTATTTCTATCCCTTTAAGCACAATCGCAATATTTTTAGGATTTTTTGCTCGTAAAACAGAAACAGAGACTCGACTTGAGGAATTTTTGCTTTTAAGAAGCAAGGGATCATCAAGTTTTATGATTCTTTCTCAGTACTTATTTGAAAGTCTTTTCTTGGGAATAGTTGTGACAATTATTGGAACTCTTTTTGGAGTTTTAGATTTCTATATATTCCAAGAATTATTTAATCAAATTTTCGATATTGGGTCAAATCTGACATTAAATTTAATAATAAATTTGGAAGCAATAGGAAAAATTACATTAGTAGGGATAGCAACGACATTTTTAGGAAGTCTATCAGGAATTAAATATATCATTGGAATTCCCACTAACAAAATCTTGAATACAATTGGATCAGAGAATCTGGAAGTAGATTTTGATGAAAAAACCTTATTCTCTAATTATGGCTCTTTAAAGAAAAATGAATTATCAAATCAAAACTCAGAAGAACTAAATCATAAAGATCAGAAGATAGGAAATTCCACTGAAATGTATAACCTCATGAGACCATTTTCGATTTATTCGAAAATAGAACAACAAAAAGATAAGAGAAATGATGATCCTATTAAGAAAAAGACACGAAAAATACCTAAATATAGTAGAATTTTAATTTTATTTTCATTTATCCCTTTGGTTTTTTATATTCTGATATATATAAGTAGTAGAAGCGATTTATCCGATAGTTTCCTTAAAATAATAAACTGGATCTCCAATTATAGCAACATTTTTTCTTATTTGATTATTTTATCACCTGTTTTATTCGTACTGGGCATCTTGCGGTTCATTATCATTGAAAAACCCAGGTTTTTTGCCCGGTTATCAAGATCAATATCTAAGATTTTTATTCATGACCGTTCTTACCTAGTCGGAATTGAGATGTTAAAACAGAAGCAATTTAAAACAATTATTTTAATTTTGAGCGTTTTTGCTTCTTCCTATAGTTATATGAATGTTTATGCAAATACATCGATTAGGCATTCGCATGTGATAAATAATTTTCAAGTTGGTTCAGATATAAAAGTGGAAATAAGTAGTTATAATCCGAATGTAACAAACTTAGCTGATATCAGCGAAGTTGAAGCGAATTTTCTGAATTATATCCCATTTTCATTAAATTCGCCAATATTCAGAAATATTTTGACAGTTTTTGTTGAAAATAATAATGATTTCAACCCTGAAACGCGTTACATATATTATTTTGATGTTCAAAATTACAGAAATATCATATCAGAAAATCATAAACCTGTTCCTTACCCAAGTTTTCTTCAAGAATTAGATTCCTATATCTCTTATTGTAGAAATAAAGACAATGAACTTCCTGGAATACTTGTAAATGATGTATTTTTAGACAATTATCATTTGAATGTCAGTGATAAGGTAAATTTAACTCATGAATACTTCCAAAAGTATCCATTACTCAAAAATAAAACCAGTTATCAAGCAAAAATTATAGGCAAAATAAATCTTATGCCAGGTTTATTCCCTGAAGAACAAGAAGGTGAAAATTTAGATGAGCATATCATTTTTGATTTTTCGCAAATGAATTATGAATCAAATCTAACGTTACCTACTAGAGAAATCATTGAAATGATCGACTTAGATACCAATATTTATTCAGAATATTCTAATAGAGAAATAAAGGATATGATCCTTCAAGCTACGAATTATTCGATAAGATTCAATGACTTTCAATATTATTTCCAAAATTGGGATGATTCTACTCTGAATTTTAAAGAAAATGCGCTGGGTTTTTATGTTATTTTATACTTAGATTTTATTTTTACAGGCATATTAATTGCAGTTGGTATTGCAATTATAATACTTACAGTTCAAAAGAAGAATAAATATTTTAACGGAATTCTATTAGCCCGTGGATTTGGAAAAAAGGGGTTAATTAAATTGATTATTAGTGAAATCCAAATCATTTTTGGGATTGGTCTTATATTAGGAACAATTACAGGAATTGGATTTTCTGCTTCTTATATTACGCTTTATGAATCTGGACTTAGTTCCTATAATGGGATAAAACTACCATTCTATTTCAATTTCAGCGAATATCTTATGCTAGTGGGGGGTATTTTAGTAAGTGCCCTTCTATTTACAATATTGTCTTATTTTCTTGAAATTCATAAATCAATCAGTAAATACATACATAAATTCTAAGGAGAAGATGAAAAACATGCTTTCACGTTTAAGATTTTATAATTCACAGGGTATTTTTAACGTAAGACGCTCAATATTATTGATATTTGGTTTTGGTATTGCATTAAGTTCTGTAGCAGGAATCTTCTTTGTTAGTAATTCCTATTCAAAAGAATTAATCCAGAATTCTCAATATGATAAAATTGATTTTACTATAAAAACTGCAGATCTTTCTTATGATAATTTTCAGATTACAGAACTTAAAGAAATGGATTTCTGGGAATCTGACATTGATATTGGTGCGTTATTTCCTTATTTTACGGAAAAATATCCTAGTTTATTTATTTTTAAGAATTATTCTTCAATTTCAAGTGAATTACGACCAATTACGTATGATTATGTAATTAATAGGCTACTTTTCTATCTATTTGATGAAGAATTCTATCACTCAAATTTTCCTAATAACTTAATAAATCTTCAAAATGGTTCTTTTCCTGAAAGAGAAAATGAGATAATGATAGATTATGGATTTGCCAAAGTAATGAATTTATCAATTGGGGAGACAACTTCTTTGAATATTATTGGAGTAGAAGAAGATTTGGAATTTTTTTCGAATTTTGTCAAAATTGATAATTTGTCATATAATAATTCCATTTTCAATCTAACAATTACTGGAATTTATACAATTGAAAATGAAGGTTTGGATTTATTTTTTGAAAGTTACATGCCCATATATAAATTTACTGAAGACTCAGAAGAAATCAGAGTTAAAGATACAGGAATTTTAGAAGTTCCTATATTAGGTTATCATAATTTCTCTAATTCTAAAGAAAATAATTCTTTCATCAAATTTAGTGAAGAAAATTCATTTTTTTTTCAAAATATAAATCATCATCAAGGATTTTTTGGTTCCCTTGAGAAGAAATCCATTGATTTCAATAAATTGAATTTAGAAATACAAAGATTTTCACATTATTTTTTGCTAATTAATCAAAATCTTCCATATCAATACACTCTTGAAGAAAAACTTACAACAGAATTGGAAACATTATACAATCTACAGAATCAAGTTTCTACTCAATTGCAATTAATTAATATTCCAATCGCGGTTTTTGCATTACTATTGGGTTCTTATTCGATTCGTTCAAATATAAAAGGACGATTGAAAGAGATTCTATTATTAAAAAGTAAAGGAACTCCAAAAAGAATGATATATAACCAAGTAATTAGTGAATCTTTCTATATTGGATTACTTTCAGCAATAATTGGTTTTTTAGGAGGGATTTCATTATTCTTTCTCCTCAGAGACGCCGTTCAATACGCTTTTGGATTGCCATATTTCTTTGAAAAACTGGCAATTTCGATGAAACTCGATACATTTATATGGGTGACAGTAATTTCTATTTCAATCTCTGAGTTTTCAAGTCTTTCGAGTTTTTTTTATCTTAAAACGCTTTCAACACGAGAATTATTGAACATTATTGGCCAGGACAAGCTAAATATTTTCTATGATGAGAAATCACTTTTTGCTTCTGAAAAGAAAAAAAATAAAATTCTAATCGGTGATACCCCTTTTGCTAAATCTAATTCAAAAGTAAATAAAGAAAAATCTTCAAGAAAAAAGAGATTTTTATCAAAACTATTTGGAAGATCGTTATACAAAGACACTCTCGATGATTCCAATAAAATATTAAAAAAAAGAGCATGGCTATATCTTCTTATTTCTATTATTCCTTTGGCCTTAGATATTCTTTATAGATATTTAATCAGTCACTCCATTTCAGATTATTGGGAATCAGTTATTCCATCTTTAAAGAAATTATTTGAAAATTTTTACCCCATTTTATTAATTGGAACACTTTTATTCAGCTATGGTATGATTAGAATTATTTCTGTAGAACATCCCAGTTTTTTTGTAAAATTTACAAATAAAATCTCATCATTTATTGTGGGGCGTAGAAGTAAAATTGCTTCAATTAATATTATTCGAAGAAAACCATATATTACAGTAATGGTCATTTTCGGGTTATTTATCTCCGCTTTCTCATTTGCAAGCATCGCAATTCAATCTGTTTCATTATACGATACTATTTCAAAAAATGTTGCAGTTGGAGGTGATATTCGTGTTGAGATGCAGCAAATGAGTTATACCAATGATCCATTGGGGGAGTGGAAATTATTAGATAATTATAATATTTATTCTAATTATGATATCCAATTACTTGAAGAAGAAATTAAGAACCTAACGATAGGAGATAGTTATAAACTTGGAAGAGATGTTGTGACTATTTTTACGGAAATTACAAACAGTTACACTATTTCAATTTATTATTTTGATTTTGCAAAATATTTAAAAATTATTACTGAAGGAAATAAATTTTTACCAGAAAAATCTTTAATTTCAAAATTTGAAGATGCGATAAAGTATAACTCTAAAAATACGAACAATATGCCCGGAATAATTGTAAATTCAGAATTTTTAGAATTTACGAAATTAAAGATAAATGATCAGTTTGATTTCACTCATACATTTTGGAATCAAACAAGACTTACAGTGGAAAGCGAAGATATAGAAACGAAAATCTTAAATTCTGTAGATATTGCCCCAGGAATTACTGGTTATAAACAAAATCTTGAAAAATGGGAGAAAATAGTTGTATTTTTCGACGTAAATCAATTGGGTTATGTGAATTCAACCAAGGTACTCCATTCTCTCAAAATTTATCAATTAATAGATATCGTTCCATATACGCTATCTCCAACTACCTTTAAAGATTTATGTGGAAAACAAATAACAATGACCGTATATTCTTCCATTTCTGTTTATTATCAAAATTGGAACGATATAAACGATCTTCCACAGCCATTTAAAGGGATTAAAAATGTAATTTCAATTGAATTATTATCTATGGGCATTCTTATAGCATTTGGTTTAGCTATAATAATTTTTTTCACGATAAGAAATGATCAAGAAGTCAATGGAGTTTTACTTTCACGAGGTTTTGGAAAAATTGGGGTATATAACTTAATTTTAGTGGAGTTATTTAACATCTTTCTTATCCCAAGTTGTATCAGTTTAATATATTCTTTGATCTTTACAAAACCACTTCTAAATATATTAAACCATACATTTAATCTATATCCGGTTAATTGGAATCTTCCACTAGTTTTTGATACAACCCAAATTTTGTCAAGTATTATACTAATTCCAATAATTAGCATCATAATATTCACAATTGTATTTAGTTTTCAAACAAAGAAATCTATAAGTTCATTTTTTAAACATTTTTAAAACTTTTTTTAAGATTAAAAATAAATTACCACAAAGAGGTGTTTCACAATGACATTAGAAAATGATGATATCAAAAAAAATAATATAATATTAGACACTGTAGAATCTCAATCAAAATTTCAAAAAAGAAAAGTAAATATCAGTATAAAAAACGTTTATCGAATTTTCAATCAAGGAAAATTGGAAGTTGTTGCATTAAAAGCCATAAATCTTGATATTTATGCTGGAGAAATTGTAGTAATAATGGGACCATCTGGTTCAGGAAAAACTACTTTATTAAATTGCATTTCAGGAATGGATCAAGTAACTGCCGGACAAATACTAATACGTGGATATGATATTACTCGGATGAAAGATGAGGGAATACAAAAAATATTACAAAATGAAATTGGGATAGTATTTCAATTTTTCAATTTAATCCCTAGTTTAACCGCTGAGGG
>CAYRPF010000079.1:0-1571 GCA_964426185.1 uncultured archaeon
AGCACTTAATATGCTGATCAAGTAAAAAAACTTTCGATGATCGCCTTTAGTGGCGCGAAGAACCTTTAAAGCAATCCATTCAAATATCTTCTGTTTTTCTATCATTACTACGATTACTTGCATGGAAATTAAAAAAATAATAGGCTCAAATTCAATGGAATGAACAAATTTCCAAAAAATAATATATTCTGACGATTTATTCTTACCAAATTCGCCCATGGTATTTTCTCCAAGATCTGGGAGAAGAACAATGGTGGCAATCATTGCGATAATGGCAAAAATCAATGAAATGGCTACATAATCCCAACTTTCTTTGCTGAAAACAACGATAATTGCTCCAAACAACAAGATTAAAAGGATTATTAACCAAAGATTTTCCATTTCTAACTTCAAGATAATTAAATTAATTCGTTTCTTTAATCTTTTGCTCAACTTTTGATACTATCAAAATTCTATTCATTTCCACTCAAAGCAAATTAATTATAACTTTTTTGCAAAATTCTCTTTTTTAATGCTATCCTTAATTTTAAGTGCGATTTTGCGTTAACGTATATGAATGACTATTCATTGAATTATGCTCCATCTTTCACGGAAATGAGAAAAAAAACTTGAAGTACCATATTTTTTCTCTGTTTTGAATGAAAGAGGAAATTTAATGTAGGAAGCAAGAAAATCATGAGTCCCTCAAATCAAAATCAAAAAGTCGATGTAGAAGTTACCGATGAAGATTTAAAAAAAATCCAGGGGAATACCCCTAAAAAGAACGAACAAGCCAATCAAATGGCCGAAATTAATCGAATTATGGACAGTATTAAACACAAAATCATCGTCTGTTCAGGAAAAGGAGGCGTTGGAAAAAGTACTGTCGCTACGAATTTAGCAGTTGCATTAGCTGAACAAGGCTTAAAAGTTGGAGTGTTAGATGTCGATATAACCGGACCTAATATCCCAAAGATGTTAAATTTAGAAGGTCGACGCCCTGAAATTGTGCCGGGAACGAAAAAATTCAAACCTGTAAATGGACCTTTAAATATTCAGGTGATGAGCATGGCATTCTTGCTCGAAACTCAAGATACTCCCGTAATTTGGCGCGGACCTTTAAAAATGGGTGCTATTCGTCAGTTTATCGCCGACGGCGCGTGGGAACCAATGGATTATTTAGTGATTGACTTACCTCCTGGAACTTCAGATGAAACTTTGGATATCATGCAATTAACTAAAGGATCAGTTGTTATTGTAACTACACCTCAAGAAGTTGCTACCATGGATTCAAGAAAAACCATCCAAATGAGCAAAACCCTGCATTTAGATATTATTGGGATTGTGGAGAACATGTCTGGATTGGTTGTTAAATGCCCCCACTGTAATGAAACGTTTGAGGTTGATGTGTTCGGCCATGGCGGCGGCGAAAAAGCTTCTAAAGAATTAGATATTCCCTTCTTGGGTAGTATTCCAATTGAACCACTAGTTCGAGAACAAGGTGATTTAGGATTACCTGTGATCATGAAGGACCCCGAGTGTGCTTCTGCGAAAGCCTTTGAGGAGATAATCCAAAAAATCCGTAAAAGTGT
>CAYRPF010000079.1:1671-14420 GCA_964426185.1 uncultured archaeon
AGTGTGCTTCTGCGAAAGCCTTTGAGGAGATAATCCAAAAAATCCGTAAAAGTGTGGAATGATATTGCAATAATTCTACTGAATGCTATTTTTTCTCAAATTTTTTTGACAATTTAATTTTCGATTACGACAAGATTCTAATACTTTCATCTCTACATATAAATGATGAATTTCTACATATTGATAATTTCGGATTTTTCTGCGAATTTTATTCCAAAATAGATGAGCTTTTTCCTCTTTTTGCTTTAATTTTAAAAAATATCATATTAATACAATGAATAGTTAAGCAAATATCAACTTATTTGAATAAACTGCTTTAGATGAATATGCTTGCAAAGATTTAAATTCGTGCAATACGTGAAGAAATTGATAATCTCTACATAAAGAATATGTAGAATTTCATCAATAAATCGTGAGTAATATGACCAATTCTTCCTTTCAAGCTGCAACATCATTTAATAATTTATCACCCGCTAAATCTAAACTGGCTAGCTCTATTCTTCACCTGACTTCCAATGATATTTTCAGCACTCTCAATTTTACAGATGAGGTAGTCAAGAATATTGGTCCTCGTTTGGCAGGAACTCGAAAAGATCATGAAACTGCTTTTTTACTTTTTGAAGAGATGAAAAAATTCGGAGATCACTGTCATTTGGAGAAATTTGACATTCATCCCGATTCTTTTCTAAGTATTTTGCCTGTATTGTCCACTTCATATATTATTTCTTCTATTTTTCTAATTATTGGGGGTCTTTTTATATATTTGGCTGTAATCGGTTATTTGTTCGGTGCCTTCTTTACCTTGATGCAATTTGTGCTTTATGAAAAGACTTTCGATCCATTTTTCCCCAAAAAAAAGGGATACAATGTAAGTGCAGTTATAGAGCCTACTAAAGAGGTAAAACAGCAAATTATCCTCTCTGGGCATCACGATTCTGCATTCATTTTCAATTATATTGAACACCATCCTAAGTTGTACACGTTTCGGATTTTCTTTGGATTTCTTATTTTTGGAATCACTATGATATTCGCTTTATATTGGGCAATTTTCAAACTTTTTGCGGGGTATAATCCTTCTTTTGTTTCAATATTTCGATTTGGCGTAATCCTGGGATCTTTAGTCGTTATTCAGTATTATTTCTTCAAGAATCAAAAAGGGAGTCCTGGTGCTGGAGATAATCTGATTTCAACTGTAATGTCTATGAAAATTGGACAAAAATTTGCTTTGGCAAAAGAAACGAGCTGTTCTCCTTTGCAACATACACGACTAATTATTTTAAGTACCGATGGGGAAGAATGTGGTCTACGAGGGGCTGCCGCTTATGTTAATAAACATAAAACTGAACTGAAATCCATTCCCTCTTTCAATGTTAATATGGATAGCATTTATCGCTTGAAAGAATTAAAAATAATGACCAGTGATATAAATGGAACGGTAAAACTCTCTAAAAAAATGGCGGAAGAAATTCAAGAAATTTTTGCATCTTTGGGTTATTCTGCTTCACTTTTTCCTTTAATATTTGGAGCAGGAGGAACAGATTCCGCAGAATTTGCAAAAGCCGGTATTGAAACCGTGAATATTTTAGCGGTTCCAACAGAATTTAAAGATAATAATGTTGTCTATCATACTTCTCATGATACTGTGGATCAAATCGAATCTGAAGTAGTAGAAGCTATTTTAAGGTTGTTGATTGAGTATATCCTAAAACAAGAAGAGAAAGTTGATTGAGCATTTTTCATTTTTTTACTTCACGAAAATATAAATTTCAAACAAACAAAAGCTTTATTTTAAATTAATCTAATACTTCAATAATTCATTTCATTAAATTAATGGAGATCTTGAATATGAACCATTTAAAATCACCATCATTTCAGATTTCCCAACAATCACGTAAGTTGTTTTTGTTTGGGGGAGGAATAATTTTAATCCTTTTAGTTTTTCCCAGTTTTATTCATGGATTTTCCTCCAACATACCTATTCATTCTATTTTGCAACATAGAAATACTGTAGAAGAAACACCAAATTTTTCCAATTATCCTAAAGCTGCAGATGAATCTGGTTTGATTGATTCTTTTCTATATGGTAATTTGGATATCACCAATACAATTCCCTTGATATTAGATGACAACCAAATGGTGGTAGTAGGGAGTCGAGGGGCCTCAGATTCCAATCTTTTTATTGTGAATTATCAAAACCAATTATCACATGAATATTCCACTTCAACTACTGATATCGTAAAGACAGCAATGATTTTTAATGAAGGTTCTGGCAATAAAATTTTTATCGCTGGAAATCGTGAGAGCACCAGCCGTAAGTTGGTGTTTTTCACCTCAATAGATTCTTTGGATCCCTATACCATAAATAAACTATATCCTGATGTCGAAATTGCCATTGGAGATGATTGTTGGTTAAAGCAGGCTGTTTCACTATCAAATGGAAATTTCTTGTTAGTTTTGCAAAGTTTAACTGGAATAAACTCGAGTTTTTGGCTTTATGAAGTATCACCATTTGGAGGTTCAATCATTTATCAAAAAGCCTTTCCATTCACTTCTTCTTATACAATTTCCGAGATGGATATTGCAAATTTCAATTATGTTCATACTTTCGATGACGGCCGAATTTTTCTTGTGGGAAGAAATTCTTCTACTTCCGACGCGGGAATTTCTATGTACCTTGGAACTTTAGGGGGAAATTGGTTAAATAAATCCATTTCAGGAGATCTTGAGCTTCAAATGATGGATGTGGCAAGTGATGGTGCCATATATACCGTTCAAAAGCGCTTCAATTCTATATCCAGTGAAGATGAATTGGACATAATTCATTTTTCTGCGAATTTGGATATTTTGAGCAATGCCACTCTTTCTTCATCCAGTTATAGTTATAAATTGATGGATTTCCGTATAAACCACGAAATAAGCGGAAAAAAACCATTTTTACTCTACTCTATTTGGGATGAGTCCACTTATCCTGGATTTGGATATGCCTTTGTGGATGGCACGAATTTTCTACAAAAATCAGAAGAACTGCCCAGTAATATAGAAATGACGGTTGTGGGTGAAATTAAATTTCTCTCAAACGGGGATCTATGTTTTGGTAAAAACACTATCAGTGAAAGCGTGGGAGAAATAACCGTTTATCGAATTTCTGAGACAAGTTCTCTCTCCTTTAAAATAAATGGAGAAACATTTACTCAATATGCACTTCCAATAATTATTGGAGAAAATCCTTCGGATGGTTCAATTTTGATAAACACCTATGATTTTGGGCATTCTGGAGTATTTATCCTATCTTCATCACTCAACGCTCAAGATGAGGAAATCCTATTGGAAAATGATCAGATTTGCCGTGCGAATTTTCTACATACAGATAAGAAGGATATAATTCTTTTTTACGGATATCAAGGCGATTACTTCAATAATCAAGGTAAAGCATTGTTGTTAGCATATTCTCTTTCTGGAAATTTGCTTAAAAGTTCAATTAGAGAGGAGAATGCCTATTATTCGGAATATTGGGACTGGATATCCGTGTTATCGGATTCCATATTTTTAACTGGTATGCAGACCAATGTTGGAGAAACGGGACAAAATACTTTGATTCTGGGAAAAATTAATTTCGAGGAATTAACTAGTCCTTTTCAATTCGTTTCAAATATCCAAATTAATTCTGAATCGGATTTACAAAATTACTTGGATAAAGGAATAATTACTGGAAATGGAGACGAATTTGATCCATATGTAATCGAAAATATTAAAATTGATGGAAACCGTGAAGGCACCGATGTTAATAAACCTGGTATTGATTTAGCAATTGAGTATACATACATTGAAATTCGTAATTGCGTAATTGAAAATATTGGAACCTATCAAACCCCTGGAATTTTGATCACTTATACGAATTTTGTGAAGATTGAAAACAGCAATTTTACTAACTGTTATATAGGAATCTCATTATATGATTCGAACAACGCTTCTATTTATAATAACACAATAGCCAACAGTCAATCTGTTGGAATTTTAATTAATGATGATGAAAACGGAGATGGTAGTAATGGAAATTATATTGGTTACAATACTATAAAAAATACTAGAAATACTGGAGAAAGTTGGGCAGGGAGCGGAATAAGTATATTAAATGGAAACCAAAATGAAGTTGAGAATAATGTTATCAATTTTAACGACCAATGGGGCGTATTCCTTGATTATGCTTGGGAAGATATAGATATGGCTCGAGTAATGAATACAAAAGTGCATGATAACGATTTATCTAATAACGGGGCGCCTTATAATCCTTCATTAAGTGAAACATTGGGAAATAGATTTTGGAATAACACCGGTGCAGAAGATTTCCCTTCAACGGATTTTAATTCATTTTTTGATAATATACCTGGATTTCCCTTGGAAATTACAATATTTACGATTTTAAGCGGAGTTATTTACTTAAATTTCAAGAATAGAGAAAAAGTTAAAATTCGATGATAAAATCTCTCAAAATTTCATCTTTTTTTTATTGTAGTATTTAAAATAAATATGTATTTTTTTGGTGACGTTTTTCCCCAATATTTTTATTTTTAATAGCTTTTAGAGCGAATTTTTTTTATCATACGTATTTTTTTTAATAAAATCATGAATTATGTTGATTTATCCCAATTGTCAAAAAAGAGCTTAAGGGAGACAGCTCGAATTATTTATCAGATTGGTCCAAGATTAGCTGGAACAAAGCCATGTCATAAATCTGCTGATGAATTGTTCCAAAATCTAAATGAATTCTGCGATGAAACTATCCAGAATCTTTTTCTTTTTACATTAGATTTCTTTCAATTATGTACATAATCGGGATGACTCTATTTTACTTGAGAACCATTTGGGTGATTATTCCGTTGATTGGATTGTGTATCGGTATTTATTTGATGATCTCTATTTTTGCTTTATATCAGCATTTTTTTGATCGTTTCTTTCCTAAAAAAATTGGTAGAAATGTTTATGGTGTGATAGAGCCGAGTTCAGAGGTATACCAACAGATTATTTTATCAGGTCATCATGATAGCGCTCAAAAAATCCGTGTTTTAGATTCTGGATTTCAAAAATTGTATGCACTGGTAATTTTAGCACTTTATTTCTTCTTTTTATATGAAATTGTTGTCATTATGGTTGGAATCATCTATAAATTCGAAATTGTATCGTCTCCTGTCATTCTCGTGGGTTTTATCCTCAGCATTCCGTTTGTTGTATCATATTTTTTCATAATTACCAAAGATGCTTCTCCGGGAGCTGGTGATAATTTAATTGCTTCTGTGTTTTTGATTGAATTAGGTAGATATCTCACTAAGAAGATTAAGGCAAAAGAATATGTACTAAATCACACCAGGATTATTATTGCAAGTTTTGATGCAGACGAGTGTGGATTGCGCGGTTCTTCCGCTTTTATGAAAGCTCATGAAGAATTATTCAAAGAAATTCCCACTTTCCATTTGAATTTTGACAGTTTATATAATTTAAATGAAATCCATGTTCTTACGAAGGATATTAATGGATTTGTCCCCTTATCTGAGGAAATGGCGGAAGATATCGTGAGAATTATCAAAAATGAAGGGATTTCGATTAAGAAATTTAAAATGACATTTGGTGGCGGTGGAACAGATGCAGCTGAAAGTGCTAGAATTGGAATACATTCCACTACAATAATAGCTATGCCTACAAAAATTATTAGGAATGGATTGGTCTATCATACCAAAAGAGATACTGTAGAAAATATTGAGCCTGCTGCGGTAGAAGCTTGTATTAAAATTGCTTGGAATTATATTTGGAATAAAGATAAAAGGTAAAGGAAGGAAAAAAAGAAAGAACTATAAGAAAAACTCAAGGCTTCAAAAGAGGGAATTTAAAGGTCCATTTGCTGGTATAAAGGAAACCAAAAGCAAAACATGCTGCTACCAACAGTAAAATCCATGGAAGTAGATTAAAAATTTGAGCAGCACTCAGTAATGCATTTCCTGAAACTAAAAAAGCCAATAATATACCAGCCACACTTATTAACAATCCACCAACGGATACAAGAATTGCAGTCCACTCTTTATCCTTCATATATACTAATATTGGTAAAATAACAATTGCTAATCCGCTTGGAATATGTGCTAGCATCACCATGATTGATGCGATAGGGCTATCAATTGCCTTGGTTATAATAATCACAATTGCCATTATGATGATATATCCAGCATATCCCAGACCAATCGTCTTTCCCTTTTCTCCAAATACAGATTCCAATAACAGAGCTGTTGCAATGCCTCCAGGAATAAAAACTGCTAACATGGAAATGACTGGTGTCATTAAAAGCTCGTAATCGTTGATAATCACCAAAAGGACTCCTGCTGCAAATACAACAAAGAAAGCTATGGCAATAAACAAATGGGGCAACTTCTTATTCTTCAAATAATCCAAGATCAAAAAAATGCAAAATAATAAAGCAACTACGCCTGTAACCAGGAGAACTATTACCGCTCCTGGAAAATCAGTAACTGGGGTTTGTTGAACTGGCATATTATCATTCTCTCTATGTAATTTAGAAATATTGAAATTTGAAATTAGTTCAAGATTTAGGCTAACTTCTTATTTTTCTCTACCAAAGATATTTAAAAATATTTAGCTTAAGAATAAAAAGAAAAAATTAATATTAACTTAACTAACCATTCTGGTGCGTAATTCATTAGCTAAATCCAACTTTCTAATCCGTTTAGTTAAACGTCTGGTGGCTAATCCAATGGAAACTAAACTCAACAGCAAAACTGCCGGCCACGTATACCACGGAATTGACAAAGGCATATAAAAACGATCGCCCATTAGATAATCCATCGACTGCCAATAAGCATAATATCCCACTGGAATAGTCAGAATTAGGCTGAACAGACTTAAAATGGCATTCTCCCAGAAGATCATCTTTGAAAAATACCTTGGATTGGTACCCATGGCTTTGAATGCAAGAAAATCGCTTTCTCGGCTGATTAATCCCATATACATGGTGTTAAAGCTGAATAACACACCAATAAACATTCCCACCATGATAAAGAGAATTAAGATACTCATCATTGACTGCATTAATGACATCACCGATTGGCGTGCTTGCTTTACATCGGCCCATTGAGCCACGGAAAGATTACTTTCGATTTGATTTCTTATTTCGGTTACATTCACATCCGTTTTTAGATCGAACATGAACCCATTAACCATATTCGGCATAATTCCGAATTTAGTGCTGATATTTTCCGAATAAAATGCCTCAATCGACCAAAAAGCGGAATAATCGATCATTTCACCCACCAATCCCACTACTTCCACGGTAATATTATCAAAGAGACCTATCTGAATTTTATCGCCAACGGAAATACCGTATTTTTCCGCAATGGCACCCCCCAAAAGAATTGAATTTGGAGTGGTTTGCTTTAATGAATTTATTGAACCTTTCACTACATTTACATTCCTCAAGGTAGAATTTTCTTGATAGCACTCAATAATTAATGTCCCTTTGCTTTCATTCTCAAAATATAATGGAGAGTAAACAGATAATTTCATCTCATAATCAGAAATGGGTTCATCGGGCAGAGATTGAATGAACTGTGAAATATTGGATTGGGGAATTGGATTCTGTAGTATCACGTTGTAATCCGCTTTATTGTACACGGAATAGTTGTTATCAATCCCGGTATATATATTTGCGACCATAGCAAGAGAATTTACCATCATTATCATGGAGGTCGTAATGGCTAAAACAGTAATCAGAGATTTGCGCTTACGTAAAAAAATTTCTCTGATTGGAATTCGCATATGGATAGGATGGAATAATGGATTCCAGCTGAGAAATTTTTCCGAAAGGGTGGATTTAACCGATTTAATCCGGTTGAAAACAGCGGACATCGCCTCCCTGGGAGTAATTTTTGTTATTGGAAATGCGCTTAATGTCGAGAAGATAATACATATGACAATGGTAATCAATGCACTGAAAATATATTCTTGCCATTCAATTGGAAAAACAAAGGTTTGAAAGGGGAAAAAGCGCGCCATCAGTTTGGTCATGCCCGTGGCAAAGAAATGTCCCAGTGGAATGCCGATTAATCCCCCAATGAGAGAAAGAATCATTGTTATTTTAACATAATGCATGATAATGGTTGAAGGCTCTGCCCCCATGCTCATATATAACCCGATATTTTTCCGTTGTGCTTGAACAAGTCGAGAAATCGTATTATATATTGCAACACAGCACATTATTAATCCAATTACACCAAATATTGCACCCATTTTATCCATAGAACCAGCATCTGCATCGAAAAATGTCCTATCTTCAGTTTCATCAAAAATCGTGAAAGTAGCGGTACTAATGTCAATATTTTGCGAGATAAGCCTTTGAGTTAAAGATTGGCTAGCATGATTTATCATTGGTTTGTTTAAACGTTCTTCCACAGTAAAAAGAATCTCATTTACCACGGGAAAACCAGCGAATAAAATTTCTTGCAGTTCGGAAAGATCCACCCAAATAACCGGCATTTGGCCCATTAGCGTCATACCACTTACAGGATCTACCACATAGGTAAAATCTGTATCTTGACCTACCGCCATAACTGTAAAATCCCTTTCGGTATTGCCCAGCTGGATAGACACATTGTCTCCTAAATTAACACTTTGACCTAATAAAGATCCCGCAAACCTAGATTCTATAATGCAATTAGTTGTTCCATTTAATAACTCTGCAGAATTACTTTGGCCATCTTGAATAGATTCGAGATATACTTGATTAATGCTATTCGGATATTCTACACCGATAATTATGCTCGGGAATTTTTCTCCTTTGTAAGTAATTTCAGAATAGATAACTAAGCGACCCTCAATGTCGGCAATGTGGTTTTGCTCCAGAAATAGAGAATCTTGCTTGATGGTACTAATATTTGTCTGCATTACCGGAGCGGTAAAGGTAAATCGCCCATCCGCCACATGATTAAGTTTTAAGTTTTCCTCCTAGCTTGCTAACACCATAGTATCGCCTGACCGCATCCCAATGATTAAGGCAATGGTTACCGCCACTATACTGGCAATTAGGATGGACCGGAATTTTTGGGTTCGTATTTCACGCCACACTTTTCGATCTAACAGGTGCATGATACTCACTCCATTATCTTTTTATGAACACTTAAACCATTTTTGGAATTGCTTTCGGCATCAGCGGTTTTTTCTAAAAGTTCTTCAGCGGAATGAATTTGCTCGATTTTTCCCATTTTTAAATGATATATTCGCTGGGCATATTTCGTGATACTTACATCATGGCTCACCGCGATAATAGTGATTTTTTCTTCTTGATTAATTTTCTGCATCAATTCCGCAATAGTTTCCCCGGTAATATAATCCAGATTTCCAGTGGGTTCATCTGCTACCAATATTTTAGGCTTTTTAACCAAAGCTCGCGCGATCGCAACTCTCTGTTGCTCTCCTCCTGATAATTGGCTGGGAAATCTCATCTCTTTACCTTTTAACCCGACTTTTTCTAAAATGTCGAAAGATTTTGCTTTAATCTCTTTCAGGTCTTTTACACCCATAAATTCTAGGGATAAACCCACATTTTCCCAAGCTCTTAAACTATCGACTAGATTGAAAAATTGAAACACCCATCCGACTTTATCTTTACGATAATCATTTAATTGCTTGTTAGTGTATTCATGAATAGGTTTGCCATCTACTTCTATGATTCCGGAGGTTGGATGGTCGATTCCGCCGATCATGTTTAAAAGCGTGGTTTTTCCCGCGCCGGAAGGTCCAAGAACTACTATAAATTCTCCTTCTTTTATTTCTAAGTTAATTCCATCTAACGCATGGATTATTGTCTCACCAAACTCAAATTCTTTTCGCAACTCAACGGTTTTCACTATATTTTCGGTTGACATGATTCTTTCAATTTAAAGTATTTTTAGGGGTTTTTATTGTTTTAGATTAGGAAAAGGATCAAGTATTGTTTTAAGAGGATTAAAATGGCAATTCAAGAATCGGAAAAAGCAATAGCAATTCAAGAGTTAGAAAATGAATCAGCAATTCAAGAAATAAAAGAATCGGAAAAAGTAATGCCCGTATCCACAGGTTTAATTGAGCGTGATATTCATGATCACATCTTAAATTTGGCGGTTATTACTGGAGAACATGTACTTTTTGTGGGTCCACCAGGTACTGCTAAAAGCTTGCAAGCATCTGTGTTCTTTAAGAATTTTGATGCAAAAACGTTTTCAGTGCAACTTAGCAAGTTTTCAACTGAAGAGATTCTCTTTGGGCCGCTGAATATCGAAAAGCTTCGAAAAGGAAAGATAGAATATCTCTATGAAAATAGTATCCTTACTGCTGATTTTGCATACATCGATGAAATATTTGATGCTTCAGACGTTCTGTTAAGAACTCTTTTAGGAGTTTTGAATGAACGCAAATTTTCCAAAGGTTCATTTTCGGTAGATGCTCCGTTGATTACGGCGGTAGCTACCGCTAATTATAGCAGAGTAAACAAAATTACTGAAGCAGTAATAGATAGATTTCTCTTTCAATTTAGAGTTAACCTGGTGAAAGATAAAAGAGCGTTATTGAATTACAGAGATCGGAAAGTTACCTCCAAAATTCCTTTAGGTGAAATAAAAAAGCTCAGAAAAAACATTTCAAAAGTATCAATTAGTAAAGAATTCTTGGAAACTTACATTGAAATCGGAAAACACTTTGAATTTAGCGATAGAA
This sequence comes from uncultured archaeon, assembly GCA_964426185.1. Lineage (GTDB taxonomy): Archaea > Asgardarchaeota > Lokiarchaeia > Sigyniarchaeales > Promethearchaeaceae > Harpocratesius. Next base: position 12,421 of record CAYRPF010000079.1, read on the forward strand.
GGCTGATAAAAGGTTTAAATGTTCTGAAAGCAAATGCTGTGCTCCAAGGAAGGAAAAAAATTTCTGAAGAAGATTTTTTTGTGATTTCCTATCTTGTTGGAATTGAAGAACAAACCATTATGGAAGCGTTAAAATACTTAGCCAAAAAGATCCCAGATTCCAAGACGCGAAATAAACAGCTCTTAGATCTCAAGCAAATTGAAAAAGATTGGAAAGCGATAAAGGAACCAAATGAAAACCGTATTCACTTATTGAAGGAATTAGAAATAATTAAAAAATTAAAGAAGTTCGATCCGATCGATGAAATTGCGGGAACCGCACGGGATAAGCTTCTTTCCAAATTGAAAAGGCATTTTAAGAAATATCGGGATAAATATGTACTTAGTAAGCAGATTAAGGAGATTTTTTATGATGAGTAAAAAAATATCTCCAAATTTTTTCTTTCCCCCATCAAAAAGTTATTCCGTTGATGTGAGCAAATACTATGATAATAATAGGTGTATATATTACGATGATATGAATAAAGATGAACAAAAAATTTTACCTGATAAATATTTTAAGATTGATAAATATTTTCCTGAAAACTTGATATTAAAATCACTCCCCAAATTCCTTCATCAACACCAATTTTTGAATGATTGTCGTTCAATGTTCGAGTATAGTTCAGGTGACGATATTTCCGTTAACGAATCGGAATTTCGAACAATTTATGAAAAAAAAAAAGAGGAAATTCCTTTGGAACCTAACGGGAATTTAAACAAGGAACAAATTTTGAGTGATTTGTATGAAAATTTCAACAAGCCATTGAATTTGAAGCAAAACAACGCTTATCGGAATTTGCTAGAAATAGATCAGATTGATGCGGAGAAAATCCACAAATTTTTTACAATTTTCCCAAAATTGCCCTTATTTTTTGATATTGCGCGCTCTGCTAATGGATATTCGGAGAAAGCAGCCATCTATCTTGTCATGATTTTAAAATTTATCGAGAAACAGGATGGAGATGCAACTTTTAGCACGAATATTATGAAAATCACAAAGCAGTTGAAATTCGGGATTCCTCTATTGGGAGAGGTAAATATAGGGAAATTAGCGGGCAGTGGTATGTTGGAACTGAAGAAATTAGAGCAATGTTACGAAATTCAAGAAATTTTGGATGAGATTCGGAATAAGTTCTCATATATCGCAGTAGCGAAAAGTAATTTAATCTCAACATTTTATCCTTCTGATGATACGCAACCTCGTTACATATTGAATTTTCATGAATCACTGCTTTTGACAGAATTTCTTTATCCAGATGATATATTCTTTCGAAAAATTGCGTTTAAGGAGTTGTTAACCTTTCAACATTATAAATATGATGATCGACCAAAAACATATGTCATGTTAATTGATGTTAGCGGCTCAATGGCGGGAAGAAGTATTAATTATGCTTATGCGGCGGCGATTGCTATGGTGGAAAATATCCATATAGGTTCTCATAAAGGCTATATCCTCTTATTTGACAGTGGAATCTGTGCAACAATAGAATGTAAAAGTGTGAAAATGGTGATTGAAGAGCTTCTCTCGACTCCCTTTTCGGGAGGGGGTACAAATATCAATAATGCTTTACAAGAGGCTGATTCCTTAAAGCCTGAGGAGATCATTTTAATTACCGACGGCTTTGATTCGGTTAGTTATAAACCGAAAGCACCCTTATATACGATTTTTTGTAGCGATGAGGCTAATGCTACATTAGAAAGAATATCTACTAAATACGAAGTGAAATAGTCAAGCCGTTATTAGATAGAAAACTGAAAGATAGGCAATGCACAGAACAATATGGAATATCGCAAAAGCGCCACCAGTTTTAAGAAGTGAATTATAAGTAAACCCTTCTACTCGATTTTTCTTCGCAATGTTTAAGGTCATTAAATCGCACGTTGCTCCTTGGGGAAGAAGGTTGCCACCTAAATTTATTCCAAGAAGAAATGCGATTAGAACCACATCTGGAATATCTC
>CAYRPF010000080.1:0-13560 GCA_964426185.1 uncultured archaeon
CCTAATTAAATAAAGAGCTTAAACAATTAAAAAATTGCTATAAATGATATACAAAAAATAATATATCTTTAAGTTAATTTTCCATCAGCTTGAAGTCGTTCAAGAATCATAGATACTGCTTGATCTACCCCAACTTCTTCGGTTTCAATAGTTATTTCTGGATTGAGTGGTTCTTCATAGGGTGCAGATTCTGATACACCCGTAAAATCAGAGATTTCTCCTGCAATTGCTTTTTTATATAATCCTTTTGGATCTCGCTGCTGACACGCTTCAACACTTGCTTTTACATAAATTTCATAAAAATCGGTGTTTCCGATAGCAGAGCGTGCATCTGCTCGAATTTTGCGATAGGGACTTATAAAAGAAACTAAAATGATTACTCCTGCATCAAAAAAAAGTTTGGACACTTCGATTATTCGACGCAGGTTCTCACTTCTTTCTTCTGGGGAAAATCCTAAATCTGCATTTAATCCATGTCGAATATTGTCTCCGTCTAATCTATAAACCAATTTTCCTTGATGGAATAATTCTTGTTCTAAGGCAACTGCAATTGTGGATTTACCTGAACCAGAAAGACCTGTAAACCACAAAACGAAATTTTTTTGACCTAAAAGCGTTAATCTATCGAACCGATTGATTTTTCCTTCATGCCACTTTACATTTTTTGGGTGTTTTACATGTTCTGGATGCTCATGAAGTGCATTTTGCATCGAATTCAGTACGTAAAAACCTTTATCATTGAGTGAATTTTCCCGATTATACAACATCTCAGAATTATCCATTTGTCGGAAAATCCCTCCAGCTTCTTCTACAATGCACTGCATGGCGGCGGTATCCCATTCCATGGTATATCCAAACCGATAATAAATTTCCGCTTCACCTCTGGCAATTAGACAACCTTTAAGTGAACTTCCTTTTGCAATTTCGTGTTTAATCTTGGATTGAAATGGGGCTAAAAGAGCTTCCAATTGTGGAGATTTATGAGATCGACTTTCCACAATCACCAAATCGGTGGTTTTATCACTCACGTGCAATTTCCTGGGGGGGTCATTTTCAATTTCTAAGAAAGCCCCAAACCCTTTTGCCGCATAATAAAGTTCTTTTAGAACTGGTGCATAAATAATTCCCAAAATTACTTGGTGTTGGAAAGATAAGGCAATATTTACCGTAAATTCGTCGTTTCGTTTGATAAACTCTTTTGTTCCATCTAGTGGATCAACAATCCAGCAGAATTCATTTTCCAATCGCGATTTTTCATCCTTAGATTCTTCTGAAAGGATAGCATGGCTGGGAAAATGAGACTGTAAATATGATACAATAATTTCATTTGCGGCCGTATCTGCTTGAGTGAGAGGTGATTGATCTGATTTCATCGAAATTTGCATGTCATCATTATAATATTTTAAGATTTCAAGACCGGCTTGGATGGCAATTGGTTTTAAATTCTCGATAATTTTGGGTAGTTGTGTAAAAATAGGATTAACCATGATAATATCACGCTAGATTGTGGGAAGTGGTTGTAACTGAAATCTTTTCTAAATAAGTTTTATAGGTAAAAAATCGTTGAAAGAAGGTTAAACAAGTTAAAAACGCATAAATAGATAGAAGGATGACTAATACAAGGGAAGAGGTAAATTGCACAACCACAGACATGATAAAAAGATAAAATAAACGCTCAGAACGGGCTAAAATTCCGATATTAAAAACCAAAGGTTCTGTTTTTATCTGTTTGCTGTTTTTTACTTCTAATTCTGCGCGAGCGCGAGAATAACTAATTAAATAGGAAAATAGGAAGCAAAAAGCAGTTAGGATTGAAATAGAATCTGCGTATTCTATGGAATAATATTGAGCATAAATTACGATACTTCCGTAGATTACACCTTCTGATAGGCGATCAAAAGTTGAATCGAAAAAGCCACCAAATTTGCTAATTTTCCCGGAAAGTCGGGCAATAGCCCCATCAACTCCATCCATTAAACCGGTAATAAACACAAATATCCCAAACCATAAAAAACTCTGCCAGATTAGTAAACCCACTGCCGATACCACTGCAAAGAACATCATTATCCAAGTTACCATATTTGGAGTGATTTTCATTTTAATTGCAATTTTAGCCAGAAATTTAACCAATGGAGCAAAAATAGGACGAAGCCGAAAAGGTTTACTATTCATGGGTTATTTTCCACCAGAGAATTTAAAAATATAAGAGAATAGAAGTTTCTTAATTGCCTCAGAAATATGGTTTATTCTTCGACATCGGAATCAGGTCGATCAGGCAGTTCAGTAAGTTTAAATGTTCCATGTACCTTGCTCAAGACATGTTTTCCGTCTTCCACCTTCTCAACGGCCAATTCCACATCATTGCCATGTTCTAAAGCGATTTGAAGGAAATTAATCAAACCGATGTGCTTGGAGGGCGGAATTTTAAATTTTATTTCCACCGGATGCCCTTTTTTCGTAGTTGTGTTTAAGATCAATCGAAATTTCACAGATAAACCCTCAGATCAGATACTTATATAATGGATAGCGTATAATTAATTAATAACCTTTTGGTTCCAGCCAGAAGAATTTTAACCGTAAGATCCCATTAAATTTAAGAGGAATATAAATGAATGAAACACCCCCCCTCCCATCTTCTGTTGATTCTAATCAGAATACTGTAGCAAGTCCATTTACGGGCACCTTATACCGCTTTGAAGTGAATCGTTGGATCAAAACAAATGACTTTCAACCTTCAGATGTAGTTGTTGTCTTGGATGAACTTCAAAATAGGTTGTACTATTATGAAGGAAACGAAACATCCGCTCAAGATCATCAAAGTGCAAAAACAAATCTTATTCGGTTTCAAAATTCCTATCCTGATCTAACAATAATTCGAATTGAATCCCTTCAATCTAAGCAAAAAAGAAAGATCCCAATCGAAGTTCTTACCTATCTGAATTCACACCAGAAACGTTAAACAATCTTTAAAAATAGAGAGAATTTATTGATCTCATTATAACGAGTGGAAATCAGATTGATGCTTTCTTCTTTCCTAAGGTTATAGATAAATAAATCTCGAAAAAGGATACGTTATAAAACTCTTAAATTGTTACTGATCATTGCACATACTTGGAGAACGTGTTCATGTTAATCTTAACATATTTTAATCCCATCATCGGTCCCGATATCCTATATAGTGTCCCTCCAGATCTAGAAAAGCTTATCACAGAAAAAGATCTTGGCCAAATAAAGCGGTTGATGGATACTGCTTCTCCTGGTTTTTTTACTCATGCTTTCTCTGCCAGCTTGAATACAGCCAATTATTTTTTTATGATTCCCTCGGACTGGGCTCGTGGAAAGCAAGAGATGGTGATGATTACCAAAATTATCGAAGAAGAATCACCTAATCTAAAAGCATACGCCCAAAGGTTTCAGGAATTTGCCCAAGAGCTAAAACAAAATCAAAAATCTATTTTTAAAGCATTATATATTAATAATCCACCGTTAAATTACGAAAAGGAAATATTCAATGAATTCAGATACCTCAAGATAAAATTCGAAGAATTGGCCAAATTTTTTGAGATTAGTCAAGTTCAAACCCACGGAATCCTACTACCTTTCCGAAAATTGGCAGAAGATCATGCCATTCACCTCCCATCCCAAATGGTTAAGGAACTTGAATCTTTTTTGGGGGAAAGAGAGAATTATTTTGTGGTGTTTCAACGGAGAAAAGATTCTTTCAAAGTAGACATTCTACCCCATGAAGGCAATCAAGTGGTGAAGTTTGCGGTATTATTCAACGGAACATTAAGTCCGGAAACCCTCAAGCAAATTGGTTTAGTTTTTCAAGAACTGGGACTTCCCTTTGTGTATACTTCAGGAATTTGCCAAAAAGGCGGTCAATGTATCTATGAAGTATACTTAAACCCTAAGGAGATGAAAGATTTTGAAGCCACAAAACAACAGTTGCTGAAAATTGAGCAAGTAGATGAAGTCAAAATTATCGACATTGAACTTCTGTTAACATAATCATTACCTTCTTTCCCTCTTTAGAGTTTTTTAGCGTCTTTTAGCGTTTTTTAGGAAAATATTTCATAGTAACGGTGTATTAAACAAAAGAAGCACCATAAAAGTTGCATAATCAATAAACAGAACAATCATTAGACTTCTCTCAAATTTGATGACCTTTACCAAGGAAATCCCGATGGCCAAGATAATAGTTCCCCATGCTTGAAAAATCACCAAAAGAATGCGGGTAATTATCAAAAAAGTACTAGAATGCATTGAAAACAAACGTAGAATTCCAATACATAGTAAGTAAAAAACTAACGGAATATAACTGATAGACAAAACAGAGAGCAACCAACGCCAATTCTCTTTTTTTTTGAACAATCCACGCGCTAAAATTTCAACCAAGCCAACCAATAATGCATATCCCAAAAAAACACTTATGAATTGAATTATTGGATATCTAATTAAAATTGATTCCAATGGTTCGAAAATAGGGAGAAAAATATTGACAAAGGCTTGAACCCGTATAAGCATACTTAATCCCGCAATTAAGGTCAGATTCAGAACAGAAAAGCCAATTGAAGCATTATAGTTTGAAAAGTAAAATTTAAATATTGGTTGCCCCAGCAACCATGCCTGCCAATTCTTTAACGGTCGATCCCACAAAGATCTTTGTGAGTTATCTGATAATTCTTGGAAATCACTGCCAGTTTGAAGCATGTTATATGCATGTTCACCTATTCGGGTAAAATAATACTTCTTTTGTTCATTTTGCTGTACTAAATCCTTTAATACATCGAGATGGTGATAGACGGTACCAGTACTCACCTTTAACAGCCGCTTGATATCAGAAAATCCAGTTGAACCATTTTTTCCGATTAATTTGAGAATTTTTCTTCTGTATTCATGCCCCAAAGCGACAAAGATTGCTTGTTCAAATTCTGATTCCGATTCTGAATCCAATTCTGAATTTGATTTTGATTCCAATTTAGAGCCTAATTCTGGTTTAGATTTAGATTCAGATTTAGACTTGTTGAATACTTTGTCGGGTTTAAGAATAGACACTCTCTCCTTAAATTAAATTTCACTGTTTGCATTTTGCGGGGGAATTAAATTCTGAGAATTTTCTGGTTGTTTATCTTCTTGATTTTCTCCGGGCTGAGATGAAGATGAAGTTGATGGGGGAGATAAAGGTGGAGATGATAGGGGAGTTGAAGGTGAATAGGAAGGCGAAGGGGAATTTATTTGTAAAAATCCAAGAAAACACCCTAAAAACAGAATCAACGCAGTAATAATCAGGTAAATTCCGGGCTGATTCCATAAATACGGTGTGTGATCTTGAAATATTTGGCTCAAAAAAAGTGTGGTCAAATTCAAATCCAAGAACAAAATCAAATAGAACCCTAATTTTTGGGAATGTATAAATTTGGAAAGAAAAATCCCAAAAATTATCATTAATCCTCCGTTTATGAGAGGAATACTGTAAAGAAATCGCTCCCAGCCTTCACCAACAACTTGGAACATCAATATCAGCGGAAAAAAGGAAGTCAAAGGAACTAACATAGATATCCACCATAAAATACCACTTCCTATAAACCATAAGCGTAATTGAAGGATTAATTTTCCGTTTTTCCTTCTATTGGTTTTTTCCCCTATTTTTTTCGGTTCACCTGATCTCGATGGATTCATTTATCATCATAGGTTCATCATGATAATCTACATTTTAATATTTTTATTATTCACATATTCATTTACTTTCCAAAAAGTCTAGCATTATAAGGAGAAAAAAAAATACTAATAACAAGAGCTTTCGGATCGATAACATTTCGATCGGGGTTAAAAATATGTCTAAACTAAGAAAACAGTATAAATTTAAAGTTCCATTATTTGGTTCTCAAAATGTGGGAAAAACTAGCCTTATCATTAGATTCATCAAGCAAACATTCTCCAGTGATTTAAAACAAACCATCGGAACAAATTTCTTGATCAAAGATGTGGAAGTTGATGGAAATGATGTGCGATTAATGCTTTGGGACATAGGAGGACAAGCTCAATTTTCATCCATGCGAAACATATATTTTAAAGGTTCTCAAGCAGCTATCGGCGTATATGACATTACAACTCCAGAATCTCTTTTACGTCTTCCAGGTTGGATAAGTACTCTTAAAAAAGCGGCGGGAGAAATCCCTTTGGTCTTGATAGGTAATAAAGTAGATTTAGAAGAAACAGATCGTCGGGTGGCACGATCGGATGCACAAGAACTAGCAGATCGTTTGAATGCAGTGCATTTAGAAACTTCTGCGAAGGATGGGACGAATGTCGAGGAGATGTTTATGCAAGTAGCGCGTAAATGCTATGAACGTGCTTTAGAGATCGAGAAGGAACTGGAAGGAATAGAATAATTCAAATCGTAATTTTGGGACATATGAATTATCTCTTTTTACAAAGCAAAAAACGGACTTTTTTAAAAAAAATTTTAGCAGAGAAGTAGTGATTTTGGTATGGATAATCGCATTGAAAATTATAGAAAATCTTCCGAAGAGATTCGAATAAGATCTTTCGATGAATTTAAGGTGGGAGATTCGGCGCAAATCACAGTAAAGACCAGTAATGAGACTGTGGAACAATTTGGTAAATTAACCACCGATTTTAATCCCTTACACTTTAATGATGAATTTGCAGCAAAAACCGTCTTTAAGAAACGATTGGTGCACGGTGCATTCTCATCAGGTTTAATCAGCGCAGTGATTGGGATGAAACTACCTGGACCCGGTGCGCTATATTTAGATCAATACTGTAAATTTCGTAAACCGGTCTATATCGGGGATAAATTAACCGCAATAGCCACTGTGGTAGAAAAAAAAGTTAAGGAAAGGGATGGAAAACCTCCGATGAAGCTTTTAATTTTAGAAACAAACGTAAAGAATCAAAATGATGTGATAGTAACTGAAGGAAAAGCCACCATTTTAGTGCAAGAGATGTAAAATCACATTAAACTTTTTTTCCGCATTTCTATTTTTCACTTCATATTACATGTTTTCTGATGATCTTTTTAATATAATAATAACTTACATTTTGATATGGAGGAAAATCGCCCGGCTGTAAGCGTTATTGGTGCTGGTGGATGGGGAACCACACTAGCGAATCTTTTGGCGATGAAAGGAATACCCGTGAAAATCTGGGCATATGAAGAAGAAACAGTTCGAAATATTAATTATAAAAATGAAAACCCCCAATTTTTACCCAACATTCAACTTTCACCGCGAATATTTGCCTACACCGAATTGGAAAAAGTTATACCAAAGGCAGATATTTTGATTTTTGCCATTCCTTCAACATTTGTTCGCATGATGGCAGAAAAAATATCACCTTTATTTATTCCATCGAGGGAATACCGCTTGATTTCTGTTTCCAAAGGTTTGGAATATGAAACTTTCAAATTGATGTCAGAAATTTTACGTGAAATTTTACCGAAAAACGTCAAAATTGCCGCACTTTCAGGACCGAATCTATCTAGGGAGGTAGCACTGGGTCAACCCACTGCCACTGTGATTGCTTCCATTCATGAAGAAATTCTACCAGATTTGGTAAATCTTTTTCATACTTCCACCTTCAAACCGTATGCTTTAACGGATGAACGCGGCATAGAAATCTGCGGAGCGGTGAAAAATATTACAGCAATTGCAGTGGGTATTTGTGATGGTTTGGGATTGGGAGATAATTCCAAAGCCAGTATTATTACTTTAGGATTGACCGAAATGAATAGAATAGGACAGCATTTTGGATGTGATCGTAAAACTTTTTTTGGAGTGGCTGGAGTGGGGGATTTAATCGCAACTTGCTCTTCAAAACTTTCGCGAAACCGAACCTATGGGCAAAAACTTGCCGAGGGAAAAACATTTGCAGAAATTAAAGAGGAAATGCATGGAATGGTGGCAGAAGGTGTTTGGGCGGCTAAATCAGTCCATCTTTTTGCCCAACAACATAATATTGAGCTGCCGTTAACCACTCAAATCTACAAAATTTTGCACGAAAATAAACCGATGAAAGAGGCAATTTCCGATTTGCTTAATTTGATATAAAAGGAGGCATTGAGGTTATTATGGAAGAATCGAAAATAATAGATCAGTTGGATGCGATATTTACGGAAATTCGTGCCTATTACGAGCAAATGGATAAAATTCGAGAAAAAATTCTGCCTTTACAGCGAAAAACTGTTCGGATGTGCAGTGAAATTATCAAACAAGTCCACAGGCATGAACATGAAAACATACCTTCAAAGATCGATCAGATAAAAAATCACCTCTCCCAAATGACAAGCCTAATTTCACAAGCACCCGGTATATTTCCCAAAGATTACGTTCAAATTGTTAAACAAGAAACAGGGGAAGCAATAATTTTTTACCATATCGTTGTTCATCATTCCCTTCCAACCCCTAAAGAGTGTAACATCGAACTGGAGGATTTTGCCTATGCTTGCGCCGATGTTGTTGGAGAGATCCGCCGATATATTTTACGATGTTTAAGAGAAGAAGACTTAACCCAAGCTTCGCATTTATTAGAGATCATGACCGAATTGTACAACTATTTATTCACATTAGACTATCCAAATGGATTAATTCCAGGATTGAGAAAAAAAATAGATGCGGCTCGTGGGATTTTGGCCCGAACTGAAGCGGATATCACCTTATCTCTCCAAATGCACCGCTTACATCATGATTTAAATTCTGCTTGAACAATAGATGATAAAGGAGGACCTTTAGCTTAGATGGATACCATCATTATTACCGGAGGATTAGGGTTTATCGGAGTTAATTTGGCTCAATATTTCGCCAGTCAGGGATACCATGTAATTTGTATTGATAATTTATCCCGTCCCGGTCCGAATTATGTCCAATCCTTAGATCAATTACCCATCAGACATTTTTATATGTCTGATAAATCGGAAAATTTACCAGATCTTTCAGCATTTCCTTTTATTCTGCAGTATATGAGAAAAAACTTCCCAACAGTCGAAATTTACCTGGAAGATATAATCAATGCAGCTGCTGTCAAAGATATAATCACTCCCTCGAATCCCCAAATGATTATCCACGCAGCAGGCCAAACTTCCGCCATTGATTCTTACTACGACCCAATTTCAGATTTTTCCGCAAATTCAGTTGGATTGATAAATGTGCTTGAAGCCGCACGCCACTGCAAATGCCTTCCCATATTTTTATATTTATCAACCAATAAAGTCTATGGAACTAAAATCAATGAAGCATTAATTAGAGAAAATGTGGATAGATTTGAACTTGTTAGCCCTGCGAGTGGTTTTTCCGAGATCGTTGGAGTGGATCAAACATCCCATACTCCCTATGGAGTCTCAAAATTAGTGGGAGATTTTTATACTCAAGAATATGCCTACGCATTTGGTTTTCCAGCTGGTATTTTTCGCATGTCGTGTATTTATGGCCCTCAGCAATTTGGAATTGAAGGTCAAGGCTGGATTTCCTATCTAATTATTCAAGCTCTGAAGCACCAACCAATAACAATCTTCGGATCGGGAAAACAAGTACGGGACGTGCTCTATATATCAGATTTAGTGAATTTGGTAGAGAAATTCTTTAAAAAATTACAATCAACTCCAAATTCACACAGAAAAAGAGAAGCGTATTTATTCAATGTGGGAGGTGGAATCAACAATACTCTATCCCTTAGGGAGTTAACTTATTTAATTGCTCAAGAACTCCAAGAACCCTTGCATATTGAATATGAAAAGAGCCGTCTTGGAGATCAGAAGGTTTTTATCTCAGATATTTCCAAAGTTTCCCGTGTACTACTTTGGAAACCAAAGATATCTCCTAAAGAAGGCGTAAGACAGCTGATTGACTGGACCAGATCTCATTTAAATGAATTTAAGTAAAGATAAAATACCACCAGCTACTCACTAAAATTATTAACTAATTCTTTTCCAAGAATATATTTAGTAAAATAACATTTTAAAATCTGATTAACTATGCGCGTTCTGGTAACTGGCTGTTTTGATATTCTACATCCCGGACATATCTTTCTTTTTCAAGAAGCTGCAAAAATAGGTGAAGTTTATGTCATTGTAGCGCGTGATTCTACCATTGAAAAATGGAAAAAACAGAGACCGGTAATTCCAGAACTTCAGCGATTGGAAATGATAAAAGCCATCAAATATGTTACTTATGCCACTTTAGGAAATGAGCACAACAATTTTTTGGAGAAAGCTTTAAGTTTAAAGCCAGATCTGATTTTACTGGGTCCCAATCAAAAAATAAGTATTTCCAAACTAAAGGAATTATTAAGCGAAAAACATGCAGAACATATCCAAGTTCACAGATTAGAGAAACTTAATACAAAATTTCCTTTGTACAGTTCCAGTTCAATCAAAAAGCGAATTATTGAACACTACTTACAAGATCAACAAGATCATATTTGATAAAAGTAAGTCTTTTTACGAAATTCTGATCAATTACCATATATCTTTATATTTGATTCCTCAGTTGAAGCTTATGTCTGGAAATAATGAAACTCTAGTTAAAACCTTTGATAAACCGCTATATTCAGTAAATCTATCTGAAATTTATGAGATGTTTCACGTCGATCCTCAAAAGGGTTTATCCGATAAGCAAGTGGAAATAAATTTAACAACTTATGGCCTAAATGAATTAAAAAAGGTTAAACGTTCTTTCTACAAAGTAGTTATTGCTCCTATTATAAATCTTTTAATCATTATATACTTGGCAAGCGCGTTTTTGATGTGGATTTTAGGGGACGTACAAAGAACTATACCTACCTTTATAATTCTCGGCGCAAATGCATTAGTCGCGATAATACAACAATTACGTGCTGAAAAACAATTACAAGCACTAAAAGAACTCAGCGAAGCTTCTAGCTATGTATTACGAAATGGAGACTATGTTGAACTTCCTACAAAAGAAATTACTGTAGGAGATATCGTAAGACTTCGGCAAGGAGATAAAATTCCCGCAGATTGTAGGTTGATCGAAGCCAGAAATCTCTCAATCGATGAAGCTAGTTTGACTGGTGAATCCGAACCTGTAAAAAAAAGGGTTGATTTTGCAGGTTCCAACGAATTGGACTTACCCCTTCAAGACCAGAAAAATATGTTATTTTTGGGTACTTTTGTAGCATCAGGGGAAGCAAAAGCAATTGTAGTCCGGGTGGGACCTCAAACAGAAATCGGTAAAATAAGCACCAAATTGGAAGAAACCAACACGGGAGATATCCCATTACGTAAAAAAATGAATCATATTGCCATCTATTTGGGCATAGGTGTCATAATTTTGTTGATTTCTTCAGTTATATATAAATTATATATATATTCAATTCAAGGAAGATTCGTGTGGGAGCCAACAATTAGGGAAGGTATAATAGATTCCATTGATTTGGGTATGAAAATTATGCCAATTAACCTTCCTTTGTTAACTACCATCGTTCTTTTAACTGGCGTGCTTTCAATGGCACAAAAGGGTGTTATAGTTCGTGAAATATCTAGAACAGAAAGCTTGGGGAGAGTTTCTGTAGTATGCACAGATAAAACCGGAACACTTACAAAAAATGAAATGACCGTCGTTCATGTTTGGACCCCTGCAGCAGAATATGAGGTTGAAGGAGAAGGTTATTCATATGAAGGTCGTATTGTAAAAATTCCAGAAAAAGAACAAATAACATTGAATTCACATGATACTCATTTATCTTTATTGATAGAATCAGGGTTTTTGAATAATAATTGTCAAATTCAGAAACGGATTGTAAAAACTCTCCGAAAAGATCAAAAAGAAAAAGTTACCTATTCAATCATGGGACTTCCAACCGAGGCTGCTTTAAAAGTCATAGGCCGGAAATATCATCCAGATATTGAAGCATTTTACTCCAATTATAATTTTGTGTATGAATTTAGCTTTGATTCTTCCATTAAACGGATGAGTAAAATATTTCGCACACCTGAAAACACCACTTTGATGTTTACAAAAGGCGCCACGGAATGGTTATTGCCACTCTGTTCAAAATATCGAAAGAATGAAGAGGAGCTTACCATGACTGATGAAATGCGGACAGAAATTTTTGAGAAAATGAAGAGTTTTGCAACAGAAGGATACCGAATACTATCAATAACCTACCGAAAATTGACAAAATCCATACTCACGATAGATTTCGAGGCAGAAAATGCCCGAGAACATTACGAACAAGATTTAACATTTTTAGGTTTCGTGGTAATCTTAGATCCACCACGTGAAGATGTATATATGGCAGTTAAAGAATGTAAACATGCTGGAATTAAAGTTATTATGATTACTGGTGATAGCATTGCCACTGGAAAAGCAATTGCCGAAAAAATTGGAATTTATTCGCCAGAACAGGATTTGGCTGTAGAAGGCGCCGAATTAGAAAATCTTTCGGATGAAGATTTTCAACGCACTACAGTTTATGGTCGTGTATCTCCCGAACATAAGCAAATTATTGTTTCACGGTTTCAAGCCATGGATAAAATTGTTTCCATGAGTGGGGATGGTGTGAATGATTCATTAGCTCTTTCTATGGCCGATTGTGGGTTAGCAATGGGTATTCAAGGTACAGAAGTAGCAAAAGAAGCCGCAGATATGATAATTACGGATGATTCATTTAGTACTATTGTAACTGGAATTAGAGAAGGGAGAGGATTATTTATGAAAATTCGCTCCATTATTTACTTTTTTGTATTAGTTTCCGTTATGGAAGCAATAATTTTGTTTACAAGCACTCTTAACCCTGAAAATCCCGATTTTCAGATGTGGTATTATTGGCAATTGAATCTAATCTATTTAACGGCTCATTTTTTCCCATCTTTTGGTTTTACTTTCGGAAAAAACGCTCGAACAGTTATGGAAGAACCACCCCGAAATTCAGCCGAAATTCTCACACCTAATCTCTTGAAAATACTTGTAATTCAATTAGTTTTAATGGGGGCCGCAATAGCCATCGCCTACTATTTCTGCATGTTTGATATTATACATGTTAATGATGTAAATTTAAACAATATTGGATATCCAGGATCAATAACTAATCCATATCCTAATTTACCCCCCGAAAAAGTAGAGATGCTTGTATCACCAGAGATGGTCAAAGCGCGCACCATGGGATTTCTGGTATTATTCATTACAGAATCAGTTATTATGCCTTTGCAAATTCGACGGATTAATTATTCGCTGTTAGATTCTTTGAAAGACTTAGGTTGGTTGGAGTTTCTATTTTATATTCCTTCGTTATTAATTTTCGTGATTGGAATATACAGTCAAGAATTGCAGCAGTTTATGGGTGAAACCTTGAACATTACTTTTTACTTTACAGCATTGAGTTTCTCTGATTGGGTGATTTGTATTTTACTTTGTCTCCCAAGCACTATTGCGTTTGAAATAATTCGATTTTATGCCAGAAAAAGAAAAGTGTTGTTCTAAATACAAAAATTAGATTAATTCTTTTTTTTTAGAGTTCCCAATGAAAAAGATTTTTATTAAAAACTCTTTTTTGCTTTTTTAAGTTGTTTGTAGTTTT
>CAYRPF010000081.1:0-2642 GCA_964426185.1 uncultured archaeon
AAATAAGGCTCAAATATTTTATTTTGAATATCTTCTTCTATGCCGCCTGCATTATCAATAATAGCAATTTGCAGCATATCACTAACTTCACTAATATCAACCAGCAGTTTACGTCCTTTTTCACGATTTGTAAGAAGTGCTTCTTTCCCAGCTGTCCTGTACCAGACTGTGGCGAGTTCTGTAATTCCGGACTCCTCATATTTTTTAGCGGCTATTACTGCCTTTTCACAAGCCACCCAATGAAATGACGAACTACGTTCCATGTCCCCCATGTTCCGAGCAGCCTCTGCAGCTTTACTATATAGGCGCGACGCCTCATCAATATTGCCCACGTCCGTTTCATCTTCAGCCATCTGGATATAGAGTTCGAGTGCCTGTTCTAGAAGTGCCCGTGCCTCATCTGTTGCACCGGCCTCATAGAGCACTGCTGCTGCCTCTTCCAAGGCTATGGCTTGATTTTCTATCTCTCCATCTTTCTCTCTAAGAGTTGCTTGTTCTCGGTAGTGATCTATGACCCCACTGTAGACCGTATTTGCAGCATCATTGTCCCCCCAGTTCTTCAGGCACATCGCTTGAAATCGAAGATATCTGATGTTCAAACATGCTCCTTAGTATCAGGATATTGAAGGAGTGGACTTCAAAAAGTAAAATACAGCAAAATAAAAAAATTTTTGGGAAAAAGTTGTTAATTAAGCACCCCAATAATTAGACTCTACTTTACGCATTATTTTCACGTATTCAATTAATATTTCGAGAGTATCTGGGCTTAATTCTGTACGATATTTGGTTCGAAGTTGACGAATATCTGATTCCGAAACTCGAATATAAAGAGAATCAGTTTCTTGAACATTTCGGCCTAAAACAGCTCCAGTAATTGAAATTGCGACTTCATCTCCCTTTCGTGCTGATTGAATTGGCTTATTATTTTCAGTAATGGAATGTAATGTACCTACCACTTTTCCGGTTTGATTTATTAGTTTTTGTTTAGGGACAATAACACCGCCTTCTACCCGTACTCCAACTACCATTGGATTGGAACGTCGAAAAATATATTGAGGTAGAATGCTAATTTTTCCTGGAAGAGTTAAATCCTTCATTGCTTTTGCTGTTTCTTCATTTTTTCGTCTTTCTATGTATTCGTTGTATTCTTCTACGATTTGGTAAATTACTGGGCTGGTAAATATACGTATTCCTTGATTTTGGGCTTCACTTTCAGCATCTGGAAGGATTTTTACATTGAATCCGCAGATTTGACCAGAAAATTCGTCAAGCTCCCTAGCCGCTACGGCGTCCATTACATCTTTTTTAGTAATCGGACCAACTTGAGCTTTTCGAATGGGAATATTGTTTTCATGAAAGAGTCCCGCAGCGGCTTCCAAAGATCCCAGAGTATCGGCTTTTAGGATAATTCCTTCTTCATCGGTGCTGATGTTAATTGTTTGAAGTTCTTCTTCAACAGCACTGATAATCTCTTCTAAATTTTCTTCTGACTCGACTGCTCGAATGGGTGAACCTGCCACGACTTCTTCGATATTGGGGGCTAAAATTTTAACACCAGCCGCTGCGTAGACGATATCATTTTGTTGGAATTTTTTGGTCGGATCACGAATTTCATCCATGTCTTTTGGAGTTAATAGTGCTCGAACATGGGTAACTATGGGCCCATTCAAACCCCCTAC
The DNA here is from genome assembly GCA_964426185.1 of uncultured archaeon. GTDB lineage: Archaea > Asgardarchaeota > Lokiarchaeia > Sigyniarchaeales > Promethearchaeaceae > Harpocratesius. Next base: position 1,680 of record CAYRPF010000081.1, read on the forward strand.
AACAATTTTTTGACCTTTGGCTAAGTGTCCATCAAAAATAATGGTATCCAGAGTAATGCCGTAACCTTGTTCTTTTTTAACTTCCAACACAACGCCTTGGGCGGGACCGTCTGTGTATTTAATTTTTGGTTGCAAATACTGCTGTACAATTCCCAATAAAACCATCAGTAAAGTTGGGATACCTTCTCCTGTTTTAGCACTGGTAGGAACGATAGCTAGATTTTTGGTAAAATCTGAAATTCTATCATAACGTTCTATACCTGGAAATCCTTCTTCATAAAATAATCCAATCGTTTCGTACAAATATTTATCTAAAAGTTCCTTTGCCCACTTATTTTGAGACTTATAGGTTTGGAGAAAATCTGCATTGGGAATTGATTTCCATCCGTCAATTCGATCTATTTTATTGGCTGCAATAATGAATGGAACTTTTCGCTCCCGAAGAATTCTGACGGCTTCCCAAGTTGTTTGCATCGGGCCTGTGGGCATTTCAATCACTAAAATAGCAACGTCAGCCACTGCACCGCCTCGTTTCCGTAAATTCATGAAGGCTGTATGACCAGGTGTATCGATGATTAACAAACCCGGAATCGTAATTTTTTTTCTAAGCGCATCTGGAGCTTTACAGAAGTCTAAAATATCCTTCATAGGAAAAAATGAAGCACCTATGTGTTGTGTTATTCCGGCCGCTTCACGTTCTTGAACTACTGTTCCTCGGATATAATCGAGTAGAGAAGTTTTACCATGATCAATATGGCCCAATACAGTAATGATGGGTGCTCTTATTTGTTTAGTTGGGATCATGTTTGCGGTACCTCACGAAATTTAGGGTGGTGTAATGGTTAATATAATCGTTGTAGCTTGATTAATTTTTCTTTGAAAAACGAGATTGGATAAAAATGACAACAAAATTGTTATTTTTCTTCAGATATTTCCCGAATCCACTATTTTTTATTCGAATAA
>CAYRPF010000081.1:2742-13160 GCA_964426185.1 uncultured archaeon
TAAATTTCAACTCATTTAAATAGATAGATTTTTTAGAGTGAAGCGAAAAGCTATAATTCAATAGAAGATATGAATGACGTATAACATATTGATAGAAGGAGAATAATATGTCTCTAAAAGAACAAGTCCCTAAAATATACGAACATTATGGTTTGACGGAAGAAGATTTAGATGTATATGTTGTTTTTCTGAAATATACTCAATCGACTGTTTCAGAAGTGGCAGGAATTTTAAATAAATCCGATCCATCGAAAATTCAACCCATTGTTGATAAATTAGAACAGTTAAAATTTATTCATAAAATTCCTGGTATTGTAGATCGCTATATTCCTCTGGAACCATACTTAAAATTGTTTGAAAAAGAAAATCTTCATTTTCGCGATGAAGTATCGGAAATTAAAGATAATGTTTTGAGTGATCAAGCCTCTCGTTTCGAAAATTTAGAATCGAGCGAAAATTCAACTTCAGAACAAGTGAAATCATTTGTAGAAACACAAATTTCGGAAATATTTCGGGAAAGCGATGATCAAGATGTTGAAAAGAAAAATTTGCTGGAAAATGCCACTAAAAGATTTACAGAAACGAGTAAAGTGGTAGAACAACAAATTGAACAATTTACCTTTAAAGCTCGTGATGATTTTGAGAATACTCGCCTAGCATATACCGAAAAAGTTCGTAAAACCACTGAAAATGCCAGGGATCGATTAAAAGACAGCTGCATTAGTTTGGAAAATGAAATTCAAACAGATGTATTCCACGCGCGTGATCGATTTCAAGATACCACCACACAAGTGGAAGGTGAGATTCAGGCCATCTTGTTTGCCAGTAGAGATAGATATGAACAAACTTCACTTGATTTAGAAAAAGATTTGCACGAACACATAGATCATAATTATGAACAATTCAAATCTGCTGTTAATTCTCATGACACGCAGGTGAATGAAACCATTGATGGACATATCGGGAAGTTTAAAGCCGACAAAGAAATTTTTAATAATCAAATTGAAGAGTTCACTTCCACTCACAAAAATACCTATCAACAATTTGAAACCGATATCCACGCCATGATTGATACTCTCAACTCGGATTTAAAAAATATCGCGGAGGATTTCAAAAAAACTTATGATAACACAACTGTTGAGCACAAGAATATTTGGAATCAAATCGTTGATGATCTTTTAAAGGATTACGGATCACGGGTTCTAAACTTGGAAACTGAATGTAAGAAACAGTTAGATGAACACGTAGAACTTCATAAAGAAAATGTGTCCGAATTGCATCCGAAATTGCAAGAAACTTTGGAAAACTACTTGCTACGTATGAAAAATGTAGTTGATTCCTTAAAAGTCGAGTTTTCAGAACTATTGAAGAATCAAATTCAGAACAATCAAAATTTTACCTCCAAAATCCAAACTGACATTAAAGAAAAGATCGAAACTCGACACAGTGAATTAGCTGGGCAAGTACTCGCTTTTAAAAATTCTGCTGTGGAATTAATTGACAATCTTAAAGATACCAGTGATAGATATGAAGGTTTGGCTAAAGATTTGGCTAAACGCGGCAGTGCATGGAAAGCCTTGTTATTTGGGAAGCATAAAAAATTCTTGGATAATTATAATGAAATTCAAGAGCGAATTGGCAAGATATCAGGATCAATGAAAGCCACCTTTGAAGAAAGCACAGCTAATTATATTCAGCGAACAGGAGAAACCACTTCTCAAATTAAAAAAGATGTAGATTCTATTGTGGCCAATGAAACCCAAAAGATGACCACCGATATTAACAACCTTGATGCAAAACAAAATGAAACATTGGGTTTAGAATTGAACGATCTTGCTCATGATTTAAATGAAGAGACCACGTCACTCTTTCAACGTAATGTAGAACACTGTCAAACAACTACCACTCAACTAAAAGATAAATTGGAATCGTCATTACATACTCATCACGATGATTTTGAACTGGCTTTTAATAAACATCGCCAGAATGTATTACAATTCAGTGATGAAACGAATTCTACTGCTAATTCCAAAATTGAGAAATGGTATAGTTCGATGGATTCTCGACATAATTCCGGTAAACAAAAAACTTCCGAAATAGTTCAAAATCATGATCAAAATGTTTTAGCCTATAAACAGCAAGTAACTGCCAATAACGATGAACATATCAGACTTTTAGCCACTGAAATGAGTGAATTTAAAAATCAACAAAGGAAAATCTTTGATAATCAACTCGGTATCATCCGTTCTGATTTTGATGGAACCAAGCAAACAATTTCCAAGAGTATTCATACTCAAATCGATTTAATCAAAAATGAAATTCAAAACTTGGATAACATGCAGCACCAGAAACTTGATGAGCAAATGGCTCTAGTCAAACAAGAATTTGAACATTTGGACAAACTGCAACATGAAAAGTTAGATCAGGAAATTGAAAAATTTACCAATGAAGTGGCTCAAATTAATAAAGTTCAGCAAGAGCAAATCGACCAACATATTGTCAAATTCAAAGAGATTATTGCCATTTTGGATTCCCAGCAAAAAGATGAGATCGATGGGCAAATTTCACTGGTGACGAATGAATTTCAACAACTGGAAAATGATCTTCATGTGTTGTTGGAAAAGCGTAAGGCCGATTATCAAGAGAAACTAAACAATCTAAAAGCCGATCTCATTAACACTATGCATGAGAATATTCAAGATACTAAAGATGCGATCGCAGACTTTACTTTAAATTTCATGAATTCGATTGATGAAGCCATTGAAATTGCCGAGGAAAATGTTAATGAACTTGCAGCTATCAGCGATGCTTCTAATCAGATTATACCGTTGGGGCACAGTGCGACCTGGCATGTTTTTGGGACTCAATCTCTAATTGAATCTATTATTTCAGCTCTAAAACGCACTAAAAGTACTATTACAATTATTACTCCCACAGTAGAACCAAAAGTACTGGAAGCTCTCTCACAAGTAGCTTATGAGAAAAAATCTGCCCGCTTTTTATATACCACAAATTGGGATTTAGGTAAATACGGACCGATTGTGGAGAAGATGAAAGTATTTGGAAACATTCAGTTTCGTAATTTGAAGAGTGCGAATGATTTTTGGGCACTGAATAGAGACGGTGAGGAAATTGTTTTATGCCCTAAGGCAAATGATGAAAAAGACTTGATTGCGATTGTTTCAATTCAAGAGGGATACGCCCAAATCTTTGGAAGTTTCATATATCCCATTTTTCAAGCCAATTCTCGCCCTATTTAAGTATAAGTTAAGGACTTTGGGGTAAAATTGGAAGAAATAAATCAATAAATCTAAGCATTACTGAAATAACCATGAAAAAAATTTTTTTCCTTCTATAGTTCTCTTCGAGCATTTTCCAGTGAAGTTCTCTAATTTTCCTTCTAAGATCGGCGATCTTCACAATGATTGGTTCACATTGAGAAAAATCGTCAAAAATCTTTACAATTAATTTCTTCAATTCCGTTCCAATTTTTTCATTATAAATAATTCTTTCAATAAATTTTCAAGATTTGGCACATCACGTGATTTTAGTACACTTCCTGTTTTCATTGAAAAGTTTAATTTATCTATAGTAGAATGTGTTTTTTGAACTTCATCAATGAACTTTGTAAATCTCTTTTTTGCTAAATATGATTGCCCTAAAAAGATATAACAAGCCATAAAAGGTGAAATATGCTTCATCAAAATAGAGTAATCTCCAAAAACAGCTCGATCAAAGCCTTTAGAGAAAATTTCATCACTAAAACTGTTAAAAGCAGATAAAAATCCGCTAAACAAATTTTCATTTACATTCCATTGATCATCAAAAGTTTTTTTATAAAGTGGTAATCCATTTTCTGTTAGTATCATGATAAAAACTGGATCTTCCTCATGGATTTTTGGTTCTTCTTCAAATCCATTTCTGTATAACATAGAATTTATTTGCTTATCGATTTTAATTTTGTTTAATCTTTCTTCAATTGGGGCATTATCTGATCGCAATTTTTTCCAAGCAGCTAAATTACTAACAAGTTCATCATTTTCATTTGAAATTTTTATGTTTAATTTTTTTAATCCATAGGTTTCTGCGATATTTTGCCCTTGGCTAAGAAATTTTCTTGCGGAATCAATATCTAAAGATAATAAAGCCAATTTAGATTTCAATAGTAATGTATCTCCCATAACCCAATAAGAGCCTTGATTATCAGCAATTTTGAATAATCGATCAATAAGAAGATTTAATTCATTCAAAATTTCAGAATTCTTTGATGTTTTAAATTCAAGAACCAGCATTTCACATAGATTTACCATTGCACGAATTGTTATTTCTACAATAATAAACTCTTCTTCTGAAATTTCCTTTAAAATTCTCTGAGCTTCTCCCAAATCGCGAGTCCTTGAGCTTTTTCTTAGAAAAAGAGCTTTGATAAACCTATAAATTAAATTTATCTTTTTGTTATTTTCCTTTAAATTTATCTGTTCAATACGATCTAAACATTCTTTAGCAGACTTTAAATCACTTTTATTAAGATATGCATGGAATAATCCTTCTATTAAATTTGCAATTTCCGTTTGATTTCCCATTTTTTCTGCAATTATCAAACATTCCTTAAAACAGTTAATTGCTTTATCCCATTCTGCGAGATTAATGTAGTTGCATCCTAGGTTATTCAAAGCCATATAATAAACCATTTTTCGATTGTTTTCTTTGGCAAGTTTTATTGCATATTTTATATTATCTACTGCTTTGATGAGTTCTCCTTTTAGTGTGTAGATCATACCATATATGATAAAAACACTGATCTTCCAATCTATAAATTGATATGGAACTTTAATTTCTGAGAATATTTTGTCTGCTCTTTTTAAAAGAACTAAAGCTTTATCATATTCTCCTAAAAAGGAATAAGGGCTAGCAGATAATATACAAGCTCCACCTAATCTCAATTTATCCCCAATTTCTTCATATATAGTAATCATTTCACTTGTAATGCTAATAAGTTCAGATATTTTTCCAAAATTATAATCAATCCATGCTTTTATTCTTAGGTATTGCCCACGTAATTCCATTTTTACAATGCGATCTTCTTTTGGGAGATTTTCTATTAACTTTTTGATATTTTCTAATATTTCTGAACTTTTTTCTAAATTCCCTGTTTTTTGTAATAATTCGGTAAAAAGAAAGTATGAATTAATTTTATCTATAGAATTCTCAATTTTATTAGCAATTTGATAAGATTTTTCTGCCGAAATTAATGCATCTTGGAATTTATCCTTTATCATTAGAATTTTGCCTATTAAATAATAATATATCAATTGTGACTTAATGGATAATTCTTCAATTTGCTCTTGTGTTAATGAATTTAATGAATTTAAAGCAGAATCGAATTTTTCTTCTTTAAAATATTGCTTAGCATCAATGATTTCTTTCGGAAATTTATTTCTTTTTTGCAGAAGTTTTTTCAAAAAAATCTTAAAAGATTTTTTAACCATAATTTTTTTTCTCAATTAGAATATTTATATCTAATTAAAAATACCGATGAATTTTAAAATTCAAGGATCAATTTGGATACTCCTTTTTTTTATTCTATTTTCTTAATTTTCATTTAATTTATGTATTTGAAGAGTGCTATCTGTTAAAACGAAGAAAAAGTTGTCTTTTTACATAAGAATCTTCTTTTGGATATTTTCTACAAAGTTTTCATTCCTAAATACCCAAATTCTAAATTCTCCTTTGTTGGATATACTGGTGTGTTAAAATGTGAGATGAAAAAAGAAAAATGAGAAATCTTCTAATTTATCCTTCGACTTGAAAATTCATCAAAATACCTTTTTTTTCCTACTTATCGGTTAGTCTTTTAACAATTATTCCTTTTACTCATTCCGCTTAATGTCTGAGAAAATGCCATGCGATGACATAGTTAAACGATTACTATGATTAAGTTCGTTAATTATCATCACGTTAAACCGTTAGTGCTTGATTGAGAAGAAATTTGATAGAGAACTTGGGACACAGTGCGACTTGGCATGTTTTTAGAACTCAAGTTATTACAATTATTACTCCCACAGTAGAACCAAAAGTACTGGAAGCTCTCTCACAAGTAGCTTATGAGAAAAAATCTGCCCGCTTTTTATATACCACAAATTGGGATTTAGGTAAATACGGATCGATTGTGGAGAAGATGAAAGTATTTGGAACACATCTTTAGAAGTATTATATATCCCATCTTTCAAGCAAATTCACTTCTGATATAAATTAAGTTCTCTGGAGAACTTTTTTCCTTCTTTTTTAATACAATAAATGGATTAAAGAATATTTTATATGATAATCACTCCAATGATCCAATAGCACAGCATAGCCAACAATGCGGCTACTGGAAAAGTTATTATCCAACTTAACACCATTTTCCTGAAGGATTTTTTATCTGGTCTTTCATCTTTTACCCTTCCCGCTCCAATTACCGTAAAGATTAAGATATGGCTACCAGAAACAGGTAGTCCTAAGATAATGGCTAAGAAAATGACAATGCTGGTAGAAATTTGAATGCTAAAGGCATCACTCGGGTGCATTTTCGAACTACAATCTCACACTCATCTACAATTTTATCCATCTTTTCTTTGGTAAATAACCTTTTAATAATTTGCGATCGGAGCTTATCTTGTTCTTTTTCAATTTTGATGGTTTTTTGAGATTCTTCTTTCTTTTTAGCGCCATCTTCGACTAAATATGCTTGAATTGCAGCGCTCATGGAATGAAATGCTTTTTCAGTTAAAATTGCATCTTCATTATACAAAGATTGCAAACTTGGGATATTTTTTTTTCATCAATCTCTTTACCCTCTAAATTTACCTAAATTTTTATTTCATAAATGGTAGTATTTATAGTTATCTCGAAATATTATAAATTTTCGCTTGAGTGAGAAGATTCCTTGGAAGGTGAGATCTGTTATAACTTGATAAAAATTTTATAAAAAAACGTCGTTATTTTGTATATTTTTTATTTTTATTTTCAAAAAAGTAAAAGTTTTTATTTTCAAAAAAGTAAAAGTTTTACTACAAGCAATTTTTTAAAAGTGTTGCCCACGTTTGACCCATTTCTGTCATAACATCCTCAAATTCTTGTATTTATAGGTTAGACATAGGCAAAATTTTCTCAAATAAGCGTGAACAAGGAACTACAAAATCTTGAAAAAATCCAACTAAGTTGAATATCATGTCTGGACAAGAATATATCGACCGTATTTATCATAATGTGGTCAAAAAAAATAAAGGCGAACTTGAATTTCATCAAGCCGTCAAAGAAGTTCTTGAATCTTTAAAACCGGTGTTTGATAAAAACCCTGGTTTTGAAAAGCAAAAAATTTTAGAGCGACTTACTGAACCCGAACGTGTTCTTATGTTCCGTGTTCCATGGGTTGACGACCAAGGAGAAATCCAGGTAAATCGTGGATTCCGAGTACAATTTAATTCTGCCATCGGGCCATACAAAGGTGGTCTCCGATTTCATCCTAGTGTCTACTTGGGTATCATTAAATTCCTCGGTTTTGAACAAATCTTTAAAAATTCTCTCACTGGACTCCCTATGGGAGGTGGTAAAGGCGGCTCTGATTTTGACCCCAAAGGTAAATCTGACAATGAAGTCATGCGTTTCTGTCAATCTTTCATGACTGAACTCTATCGCCACATTGGAGGTAGTTTGGATGTACCTGCTGGTGATATTGGTGTGGGTGGACGTGAAATTGGATATTTATACGGTCAATGGAAGAAAATTACTCAATCTTTTGAGGGTGTGCTCACTGGAAAAGGTTTAGAATGGGGAGGTTCTCTCATCAGACCTGAAGCTACTGGATATGGATCGGTCTATTTTGCTCAAGAAATGTTGAAAGTGCGAGGCACTGATTTGAAAGGTAAAATTTGTACAGTATCAGGTAGTGGTAATGTAGCTCAATATACGGTGGAAAAACTCAACCAATTCGGAGCAAAAGTTGTAACTTTAAGTGATTCGAGCGGATCTATTTATGATCCTGAAGGTATTTCAGGTAAGAAGTTTGATTATTTCTTAGAACTTAAACAAGTTAGACGCGGACGTATTAAAGAATATGCAGATGAATTTGGCGTAGAATATCGTCCCAATAAACGTCCATGGGATATTAAATGTGATGCTGCATTTCCAAGTGCAACCCAAAACGAAATTGATGCGAGTGATGCTCAAATGCTCATTGATAATGGTTGTATCGTGGTTTGTGAAGGTGCGAACATGCCCAGCACACTTGAAGCGACTAATCTTTTCTTGGAAAATAATATTTCATTTGCCCCAGGAAAAGCCGCTAATGCAGGCGGTGTAGCAACTTCTGGTCTTGAAATGGCCCAAAACGCTTCCTTCAGTCACTGGAGCAGAGATGAAGTCGATAAGCGTCTCCATGAAATTATGATCAATATTCACAAGGCTGCTTATGAAGCAAGCAAAAAATACGATCAACCAGGTAATTATGTGCTCGGTGCTAACGTAGCTGGATTTATGAAAGTTGCATCTGCTATGATTGCACAAGGCCACTGGTAAAATTTAGTATTCTTAACAAACTGATAAGATTCTTTTTTCTTTCTTTAGATTCTCATTGATATCGCGTGTGATCAGAGCTTATCTTGTTCTTTTTCCATTTTAATGGTTTTTTGGGCTTCTTCGTTCTTTTTTTTCATTTTCAAGTAGGTATGCTTGAACCGTAGCACTCATGAAGTGAAATGCTTGTTCAGTTAAACTTGGGATTTTTTTTTCATCATTCTTCTTCAGCTTTATAAATTTTCGCCTGATTGAGAAGAGATTTGATAGAGAACTTGTTTTAATTGTTTAAGAGTATAGGGTTTTTTAAGAAATCCGTCGAATCCGTATTGACGAAAATTCGCTATGATTGGATCTGTTGAGTATCCACTAGAGACAATAACAGGAATTTTGGAATCAATTTTTTTCACCATTTTCAGAATTGATTCTCCTCCTAAATCTCCAGGAATGGTGAGATCTGTTATAACTACATCAAACGGTTTTGAGCTGTTTTGTTGTTTCTGAAAAATTTCTTTAACTTCTTGGCTAGTATAAGCTGATTTGATCTTGATATCCAAATAATTGCAAAATCGCTGCATAATTGTGTGAATTGCCTCATCATCATCATAAAATAAGATATATTCAATTTTTGGCGAGCCGATTGCAGATTTTTCTTTTTTTGAAGATTGGCTGGAAGATTGAATTATCGGAAGAAGAATTATAAACGTGGTACCTTTATTTTTGACTGTGCGGAATGTAATTAATCCTTCATGATTTTGAATGATAGAATAAGAAGTTGCTAGCCCTAAACCTGATCCAGTGGGTTTTGTGGAAAAATAAGGCTCGAAAATGTGTTTTTGAAATTCAAAGGGAATACCTGGACCCGTATCTTCGATTTCAATTTGAATATAATTGCCTGGAGATAAAGGAATAACATCATCTTTAGAAATTTGGATATTCGCCGCTCGAACATAAAGATTTCCTCCATCGGGCATGGCTTGAAGAGCGTTAATCACCAAATTATTTATTACTTGAGAGATCTGGCTTTCATCGACCTTAGTATCCGGTAAATCTTCTGGAATTTCAAAATGATATTTAATTTTTGAACCTCTGAGCACAAATTTCGTGGTATCATATAGAATTTCTTTTATCGATGCCAATTTCTTTATCGGTGCACCACCTTTTGAAAAAGTTAAAAGTTGGTTGGTTAAATCACGCGCCCGAAAAGTAGCTTTTTCTAAATCAGAGAGATATTCCTGGTTTTCTTTATCTGTGATATTTATTTGGAGCAGGTTAATTGTTCCTAAAATACTTGTAAGGATATTGTTAAAATCATGAGCAATTCCACCAGCGAGAATCCCTATACTTTGAAGCTTTTCTCGGTGAAGCTGCTCTTCTATCCGTTTTTTTCGTTGTGAAATATCTCTAATAAATGTTGTGGCATACTGAAGTTTTTCGTCTTGATAAATAAAGCGAGAACTTATTTCCACAAAAATTCGAGTCTTATCCTTTTTGATCATCTCTATTTCGTATGTTGTTTGGTTCGTTTCCTTACTTAATTTTTTATCTCCCATCCGATCCATGCGGTCCCAATAATTGGTATCTACGAACTCGCGAAAATCATGGTTTATCATCTCTTCTTTGGAAAAACCCAATATTTCTTCGCAAGCAGGATTTACCCCCACAATAATCCTATTCGGATCTATTTGAATAATCATATCACTGGCTTGTTCAATGATTTTCTGGTATTCATAAGTTTTGTCACGTGCAATTGATTCAGCTTGTTTTTGAGCAGTAATATCTTTAAAAGTAGTAATATCTTCTCCGTTACCAATTTTTATTTCTTCTATTATTGCCCACTTTTTCGTACCATCTTTACATACGAT
>CAYRPF010000082.1:0-13023 GCA_964426185.1 uncultured archaeon
ATCTTCGCAGCTTTTTTATCACCTTCATATAGCATGGTACACCCCCACATGCGTGGGGAGAATTGTTTGACGACATCAAGCGAAAGATTCCTGGGCGGTACACCCCCACATGCGTGGGGAGAATACTAACTTTTTCGCCCAATTTTCCAATTCGGAAGAAATTTTTAAAGATAAATTTTTTTAGTGATTTCCTTCCTCAGCACTAATAATACAATAACATTTTCCTATTTTAAATATTTGGAGAAGAAAATTCGTTCGATATTTGCCAGTTTTTAGCTCTTTTGAACAGATGAATTTTCACAACTTCTAAATTTAATTAGTTTTAGAAAAGCACTTGTTCATCCAATCCTCCTGATTTTAACAAATAAAAATACAATCCTAAAATAATTTTCAAGAGATTAAATCTTCCGATTGGAATGATATTCTTCTGAATTTGTGTAACTGCATCACCCTTAAACATTTGATAATATTCCGAAAATTTAGAGGAATATTGTAGCGTCAAGTCTTGGTTACACTTAGAATTAAATAATTCAATTAATTCTTCAATGGTAGAAAAGTGTTCAGAAATATCATAGATTTTTAAGAATTCTGGTGGTGTAAATTTATTCTCCTTTGAAAGAAGCGAAAATTGGGAAAGAATTTTTTCCCGATGCATAAGAATGAGTTGATCGATGTTTTGGAAAAATGGCCAAAATTGAAATAACAATGCAGGAGCTTGGGATCTTTGTCTTGTCATATTAAATCCTTGATGAAAACTCAGAGTAGGACATTGTGTTTCTTGAGAAACATAAATTGAACATAGACCGATAACATTAACATAACCTTCAGCGGCTTTTGGAGAATAATCAGTGGTTTCCAAAGAGAAGCTCAAAATTTTTTCCGATTTTTTTTCAGGGTGATTTTTCAATTCCATATTCCATAGATCTAGACAAAATTTGCTTATATTTTGAATTTCTGATATTTCAGAGTGAGCCCAAACTCTTTCTGGGGGGTATTCAAAATATGAAGATTTTGCGGCGTAGTTTGAAATATATTGGTTGTTTTCCAAACGGATGCTGAATGTTCGGGTAATTAAGTTGGGAGGAAAATTTTTCGGGGTGGGCCAGCTAATTTTTGCAGCCATACCGGGCTTTATATCCAGACGATTTGCAAAATATGTGAATGGATTGAATTTTGTAGAATTTGTTGAATTTTTTTTGGCATTATTAGTAGAAGGAGCAGTAGGTATTGTCATTAAATTAATTCCTTCGAAATTACGGGAGGTTCTACTGAACGATCCGATTGATTTGATTTGATATTTTTGTTCGTTAGCAGCGGGTTCAATAAAAATAGCACCTCCCTTAAGTATATTTTTAGATATCTTTTCCCAAAGAAGATCTCTAACTAGACGTGAAAGAGTTCCAATAAACACACCTGATTTTACTTCAATCATCCAGCGAGTAATTTCGCCCCTTAAACTGGCTGGAAATTTTTCGGTGATGAGAATAGATAATTTTGTCATCGTTTAGCACTCCAATCTGATTTAATCACTTCTCTCAAGTTTCTCAAGTTTCTCAAGTTTCTCAAGTTTCTCATAATTAATGCCACCTTTTATGAGGCCCTCATCGGGATCCCAAATATCTCCAGCTACGGCTTCTCCTGCGTCAATTTTTAAATCCGAGAGCAAGGAGGGAATCGAATCTGCATTTTTGTCATCAGAACGAGAGAAATCCAACAAGATATCAATATCTGGGAGAATTCGTTCAATTAAGTGAGTTTGATAAAATAAATCACGACAGGCTATTCGCACCCGTTGTTCTAAGTTAAAAGGACTTTCGGCAACCATCTGAAACACTAAAGGAATAATTATTTCTCCTTTGTAAAGGTCCCCAATATCGAATACAAACGAAAGCTGTTGCCCCGTATGAATGAAGCCTAATGCGGGTGAATAACCAGCAGACACAATGGCAGCATGACAGAGGCCATATAGACACGAATTTGCGATTGAAAGTGCGCGATTCAACGGATCACCTTCATCCCATTTTGTTGGATTATATTTTCTACCTTTCCATTCCAACCCTGCAGCTTCGGCTGCATCTTTATATATTTTTCGCATGCGGGCGCCTTCCATTCCCCGCATCTGTTTTATCGTTAAGTCGGGTGAGAGAGATTCTTTAAATCGCAACATGTACATGCGTCTTACTACCTCGGTGCGTAACTCTTTATCGGAAACTAATTTCGCTTGGTGAATTATTTTTTTAGCGGATCGTGTTTCTCCGGTTCCTAATGCATAAAATCGCACTCCATGTTCACCCAGCCAACACACAAGACAACCATTCCGAGCCAACGATTGGATAGCAGAGTGAGTGATACTGGTTCCAGGGCCGAGAAATAATAGAGAAAGATTTGCACATGGTACAGGTGTTTTTCCAAATCGGTCAAAAATAGCGATAGCTTTGGAATCTTGTTCAATTTTACAGTGTTCTACATATAGATATGAAAGTCCGTCACGAAATTTGGGTAATTCACGTAAATTTTGGGGCATTTGAATTCCTTCCATCATTTTATATATGACTGGTTTTCGATGTTGCTAAATTAAACTTACAAGTAATTCTTTTATAAATATTTAAATTTCGATTGCCTATGTATTTCTTAAATCATTAATCTAACGCATCAATAAAGCAAAGCAGAAAAGCAATCATAAAAAAATATACAGATATCCAATCCTAAAAATCAATCAGTTTAGAAATCAATTAGTCTAAAAATCAATCAGCATAGAATTTGACATAATTTGCTGAGGGTCAAACTAACGTTTTAACGTGATAAGGAGCTAAATTCACAAATGGTTGAGACATAGTAATCGGATTACTATGGATAAGTGAAGCATTAACCCAGACTTTGGGTATAATTCGAAAAAAAATTGAATGTAAAACAACTAAGCCATAAGAAGAAAAAAAGTTAAAAAAAGAAAAGAAAATAAAGGTAGAATAAGATAAATTACGACAGCATCAACAATCCGAATCCATAGGCTTTCGCAGGACCGATACCATTGATTAAAGTTTGAATAAAGGTTTCGGGATCAGTGACGACCAAAATTCCATCAAAAATAACCGAAAAGAAGGTCAATTTGATCCTTTTCGCTTTTGATTTCTTATTTAATTTCTCATCTTTGGTTTCATCATTTAGTACTTTGTACCCTGCAAATTTTCCTTCGGGTATCCCAACTACGTTAATTTTACTCAGATCTAAACCGGAATCCGCACCATTTTCAACACCGTTTTTTGAAGATGAAAAGTGGGAAAGTACTTGCTCAACAGAAAAGCGATTTGGATGATAAAGATCTTTTTTCAACTGGACTTCTTGTATTTTAAAGCCACCGCTTTCAGCCTTGCGAATCAACCACTTAATCTGATCTTCTTCCTTGTAAAGCGGCATTCTTCTACCGTTGGATTTCTTGCCTGCTAAGCGTTCTTTTTTAGTGGTAGTACCCACCTTCTTCGTGACGTTTGCTTTCAACCTGAAGTGAAATTTCTGCCCACTGGCAAATTTAAAGGTAGAATAATCGACCTCTTTAACTGCAACTCCTGGGTTTTCATCTGATGGATTGGTGTTAGTGAAATTTACCGTATATCCTGGTTTTAAGTGGGACCAATTCGGTTTTTCTTTAGATTGAACTAGCAGTTTTGGAAAAATGTCACGTTTAGATGCATCCAGATAATAAAGTACTTGAAGATTTTCCCTACATGACTCCGAATGTTGTCCAGAAAAGGCGTTCATTATAGTTCGATGCATCTCATGACAGTTTCCCAGATCACGACGGGCTTTAGAATTACGTGGATTTAGATACAAACATGAAAGATACATTTTATTTCACCTCCGGAGAATTTCCACTTTGTTTGTCGCTTGTAGCGGTAATTTCAGCCATCCCAGGGTTTTTCATGTATTTCACTTGTACACGACGGGCTCTGTACATTCGACTCCGCTGTAAAGTTATTTCGTCATAACGAATTTCAGACCCCGAAATATCTTCCAGCACACAACGAAGTAAAGCTGGAGGTTCATTTCGGGGATCTTTGCGTTTTGGGAGATATGAAGGAAAATATGATCGAGGTTCCCAAGGAATCCGAGCCAATGCATCATCTATAGAAGCATATTCGCGAGTTAAGCCTTCAAATACCGGACGAGTCGGAACACAACTTTTTCGCCCCAGATATAGCAGCCATTGTGGTGATTGAAGAGCTTCTGCTATTTTCTTCAGTAGTTCACTATCACCTTGCAATACGACTAAAAAAGAAGCGTCTTCAAGATACATTTTCGGAGTCAGAATGGTATTCGATTCTTTTCTTTCTTTTCTATCCGCTTGTAGTACCTTTCCTGTAATTGTCTGAAAATCCCGAAGCAAAGTTCCTGGGATTTCAGTGCGGACACCCATTAATAATCGGGAAGATATTTTTTCTAATTCTGCATCAAATCGAGGCAAGCCTAAAGCACAACCAATTAATCCCACGATTCCACTTTTAGAAGGTTCCGTTCCAGTATCCCGCATATCCCAGCGAGATTCAAGCCCCCATGATTGGAGCGGTCCTTCTAACCGCATTACTAACAAAAGGGGGTTTTGTTCAGTAATTTTAATCACCTTGAAGAACAGATGTCAAAGAATCAACTAATTCTTGAATATTTTCTTTCTTTTCAAAATTTTTGGGGATTGACTCCTCAAGATTGTTGAAATCACGACCTTCAAACCAGAATTGGTGGGTTGCCTCAAGATTGAAACGTTTAGAAAGAGTATTGATGTGATTTACTAGCTTTTCAACAGAAACTTCTTCTAAATCCTTCTTACCATAAGGTGAAGCAGGAGACACAAAGGCATTTGCAAAACTAACAGGACATTTCATAGGGCGAACTACCACAGCCACTACTGCAGGTAATTGATGAGCAGCGAAAGTGTTTTGCTTACCAGACGGTGAAGTAAAAATGGCCGCTTTCAAGAATGCTTCAATGGTTTTAACCATTAAATTTCGGAGTTCAGAATCATTTTTGCTCTCAAAATTGTCTATAAATTGCTCTGTATCGAAAGAGAAATATTTATAGAAGCAAGATGAATTAAATTCGATATCACCCATCATTGCCGAGCCTTGATCCTCCATATCTCCTCCTCTTTGTTGAAGATCATCAACGGCAGTAAAGAAGTCAAATTCATTGAATATCTTGTTGGTTGAAATTGCATGAGCAACCTGCATGGAAGCTTCTTTATCGACGAAAGCTTCGGAGGTGATCATACGACCAAACAAGGAAATGTCTGCAGTAATAGGAATGATCCCCATCTTCTTTATTTCATTTTGAAGATCTTTTGCCTTCTTTTTCTTGAAATCAGCAATATCTTTGCTATTTTTGATAGCTTTTTCAATAACATCAGTTACCTTCTCTATATCTGCCTGTGAGAAGAACATAATTTGCTTTGTTTTATAATCTTTTGTTTCTTTTGCATCTTTATTTCCAAATCCAGTTGCTTTTTGAGCAGCTTCTATAGCAAAATCTTCTGAAATACCTCGTTCAATCAATTTTTCCTTAACGAGATCAGGTAAATGACGGGTTCTAATTCCAATTCCAAAATCTTTCATGGTTTCTTGGAAAATGGGTGATTTTCGAATGGCATATTTCAAACTTTGACTCGAAACACGAGCTCGAGGATAACCCCCGAAATTGCAGCGTTTAGGACTCCCAGTATCATCTCGATTGAGATTATTGGGAGCATAGTTGTGGAGCATGTGAATTTCTACTAACATGGTTTTCACTTTTTTATTATTTCATTTTGGTTTAGTCAAAAAAATATCTTAATTAGTTTCATCTTTACTTTCTGATGAAGAATCTCGTGACGCTCCATAATAGGCGCGTGCCCATTCTTTTTGAACTCTTCGACTATTATCTAAATCGCGACTCCAGAAATAAAGATCTGTTAGCAAATTATACCATGAAATACCAACTTGCTTACTGGCAACCAAACTAACACATTGGCGTAAACGGTAGGAAAATTCTCGAAATGAATCCAAATCACCGTATTTTGGATCAAATGAACTAGAATCCAAGGAACTCTCCAATAAATTTTGGAATCTATGATCAATACTATCGGGTTCTCCAAATTGCTTCTTAGTTAAAGCCATCGATTTTCCAAAGTTCCCCGTTCCAGACAGAGGTTGGATAGGGAATAAAGTCGCGATTAAATAATAGATTGGTTCTAATCGGCTATTTTGCTCTGAATAAGGCAAAATCTTGTAAAACGCTGACATTGCTGGAATTGAGTCTCCTAATATGGTTCCAGAAGCGCGTTTAAGTACGGCATACATGCCTCTATTTGAATCTTCCAACTTTTCTAACGAAGAAAGAAATTTTCGAAAGACTTCTGTTTTATGGTGAGTTCTTTCTTTCAATTTTTTTTCTTCTCCCGTGGATTTATTCGAAGAAGCTTGCTGCATTTTTTGCGATTTTTTTGATTTTTGCTTATTTTGCGAGGGGTTAACACTTTCCATTTTAATTCTCCTGCATTTTTTTTGTTGAAAGTAAAAAAAATAATAATTTTAATTGGTTAGATATTTTCTATGGAAATTTTTCATATCTTATCGGGTTTTTCTGTAAATTTTACGGTTGTGCTGGCATTAATCGCTTAGCTAACCCATAAACCTTGGGTCTGTAATCATTCCGAACTTCTTCAGCTTTTTTTAAATATTCAGCTGAACCATCGAAAGAATCTAAGATCTCCTCTACCACCGAATTTGCAGTTTTTACCAGTAAATCACCCCAAAAAGTTTTAATTTTTTCACTAACGTTCGGGTCATCTAAATTCTCTTTTAGAAAATGCACTACTTTCTTTTCAAACGGAAGATGCAGTCGATTCCAGTAACTGGTGGTCGCTTGTTCCCTAATTAATTTGAATCCACTGGAATTGCCTTTAGTATCACGAGGGTACAAATGTTTCAAAGATGTATTAATATAATACTCTACTAATTCTGCAGCATCAATTAATTCTTGAATTATTTGGCCAGAATGTTCAGAAAAGACGATTTCCTTTGGAAGTGATAAGATAGAACGGCGCCAATTCTTTAATTTGGCTTTATCAGATTCGAGTACATATAAATTTAAGGAAACTCGCTCCAATTCTAGATCTTGAGAATCTTGGTTAATTTCTCCAAGTTGCTTAATTATTGTAGGACGATTGAATCGAATGTGTGTTTTTTCATTTTCATAATCTTTTTCGGTTAATAGCATCAAGGGGCCGTAGTCACGCCAAAAATCCTTGCCAGGGGTATACCGAATAGGAAATCTACCCTTTTTTGTGGTTCGATAAGCAACGTTTGGATCACGCCAGATATTGGCATCATCAACAAATTTCCAACCGGGTTTGAATACGATTTGCTTTACCAAAATTTGATTGGGCTCATTAGAATACCTACAAACACCCTTCTCTTTCATCGGAGTCAAAACACAATAACGCGGCATCCAGGTTAAACCGTGGAGATATGAAGTTACCATTTTAATTGCCTTAGATTCTACAAATTCATTTGAACGCCACGGAACTTCAAAGGGTTCAGCAGGAAAATCTGTATAGCCCGTATATGTATTTAATAGAAGTGTTTGAAAAAGGTTTTTACCCTCTATCAATTCATAAATCGGCGGAGTTCCGTTAATACTTGGTGAGAACCCGACACCCCCCGCGGTACTAAAGGCAGGCAAAGCACATAAAGCTCGAGCGCAAATTTTTGCACTGACTGCGATTTCATCTTCAAAAAAATGATGAAAAAATATAGGATTAATCCCAGATGGTAAATGGTGGAAGAGCTTACACACCGATCTTAAATCCTTTTTTTCTATATTATGAGGAGATCCTTGGTAAAAAGGATGCTCGGGATCAAAAAGATCGAAGCGATTTTTAATCGATATCAATTCATTTGGAATTGTTTCGTCAAATTCCCCTCTTTCCAGAAGGTCTTTGAGATCTTCCAAGTTTGAGATTTTGTAACAATCCATGATAAGGGCAATAAGGAATCGGTATATCCCAAATTCATGCTCAGGTGAAGCATCTTGGATCTGTTTTATATGATGAGCATGCCGGAAAACTTCGATGATATTAAGCTCCCTTGATTTTCCTGTCTCGTCTAAAATCGGAATCCAAGCTTCTTCCAGTAGGTTAAAATGCACTTCAGGAAGTTCTACAGTGTTGTTAGTCATTTTTTTCACCACTTTATTTTTTATTTAAAAAATTGGATACAATATAAAAAATATTATGTTAGCATAATTGAAATCTTATTGTTTTATAATTACATGAGTGCTTACAAGTATTTTTTAACAATTTTGTTGCAATATTTTCATCTTTTTTCTTCATTATTAATTTAAGCCACCATTACTTAATCTTTTGAACAATAAAACCTTCTTCTTTTGTATATTTAAGTTTTACTAATTCATCTTCCTTATTTATTCCCTCCCAAATTAAGCTGTCTGATGAACCGGTTGGTTCGGACTTCGCGATAATTACGAAGTAGCCATACATCCATTTTGGAGTCCGACAAATGGGTTCATATCCTTGCTCTGGTTTAACATTTTCAATGCTGGAGTACCTGATAGATAAGGAACGATTCAAAAGTTCCTCTTTCCATTTCTTCGAAACTCCTGTTTTATTTTCCAATTGGGTATATTTTTGATGAATCAAGCTTCCTTCTTCGATCAAAATTACCGCACACGAATCTTCAATTAATCGAGTTTTTGCTTTAAATTTGGATTTTGTTTCATGATCTTCACCTTCTTCGAATGCATCTCGATAAACCTCCGCATAACGATATGAATCCCTAACTGGAGGGGGAATTAAATATTGAAGTGTTTGTCTACTGGATTTTTCTTCACTTTCTTTGTATTTTCTAAAAAGATCGTTTAATTCACTCTGGACTGATGAGAGATAACAAGGTTTAGCACCACGAGGAGATGGAGGGAACGATATTTTCGGTTGATAAACCCGTTCAATCAATTCTCTTAGGTCTTGGGGAAATTTCACTTCAAATTGAAAACCGTTCTGAGTCAAAGCATCGAGTAAAATTTGGGTTCGAATGAGTAGGTACGGTGAATAAACATAACGAGACTTTCCGGTGATTTTCAAAATTTTTCCCGAAGTCTTTGATAAATCTGTCGAAACTGACGAATCTAACGAATCTGATGCATTATTCAACCATGATTTTTCATTGATAATAGGTCCAAAATAAAAAAATTCCCAAAATTCATCAGCCGAATTATCTTCAACAATTTTTCTTCCAACCGTATTATTTTGGGAGAAAGAAGCCCCAAAAATGAATATGCACGGAAAAGGATAAAGAGATGCAGTTGGTCGATTTTGGCGAGAATGTCGCCATACCCTTCCCATTCTTTGAACCAATAAATCGATTGGAGCCAATTCAGTAAACATCCCATCAAAATCTAAATCTAAACTCTGTTCAACTACCTGAGTTGCAACTAAAATTGTATTTGCAGGCCGAATAAGCTTTCCATCACCATTGTTTTCTGATAAAGCCTTCCCAAAATATTTTTTAACCTGATTTTCGATTAAATTGCGATCTTTGACTGTATAACGGCTGTGAAAAAGCAATACTTGGGTATTTTTCGGAACCCAAGACTCTCTTAACGAAGAACTTCCATCTAATACTTCTTTTAACATCTTGTAGAGTTCTTGTGCTGTTGAAACAGTGTTTATCAGAACGCAGTGACATCCAAAATTCTTCTCGTGTTCGGGAACATCTTGACTTTTTAGTATTTTATATAAAGTATTCACGATAACGGAACCCATTCGAAATACATTACCTTCTGTTCCAGGTAAATTACAAATACGATAGGTTTTTTGTTCCAGAGAAATCGAGGGATCTTCGGTAAGACTGCCAATATTTCCCTCACTATCCACAAATGAAATCATAGGATAAGGTTCTAATGGAATATCCGAGCCAGACTCTGGTATTTCAAGTAATTCATCATTTTTTTGACCAATACTTTGATTTGAGTGAAATTGTTGATCTAAACCATTTAAAACACCATCTAAAACACTATCTAAAACACCATATTTTTGTTTGGCTTCTAAATAATGATTAAATATGTGCTCCTTTTTATTTTCAGGAAGTGTAGCCGAGAGAAGAATCAAAGGAATATCTAATACTGCAGCCCATTCTAACAAACGGTCGAAGATTTCCATCATATAGGCATCGTAGGCGTGAACCTCATCAACAATTAATATTTTTCCGGCTAATCCTAATAATCTGAGAAATCCGAATTTTACGTTTAAAACTGACATTAATGATTGATCAATAGTACCTACTGCCAAAGGGCTTAATAGGGCACGCCTTTTCGGCTCAAACCAACGAATTGCATCAAAATAATCTTGCATGACATCTTGATGATGAGGATCAATAGAACCAAAGACATCAGATTTGGTCATTGTCAACTTATCTACGATCCACGAACGCCCATGCACTAATTGATTGTAAAAAGTAAAAAATCGAAAAGCGGGATTGGAATTTTTTAAAAATTCTTGAATCCGGTGATACATCTGATTCGACGTAGCCGTTGTAGGTAAAGCTATATAAAAGCCAGAAAGATACGATTGCCTTGAATTTCTTCCTGCCACCATCATTTTACCTGCAATGGTTAGGGCAGCTTCAGTTTTTCCATCACCCATTGGAGCCTCGAGAATCACTATTTTTTCCTGTCCAGTTAGCCTATCCGACAATTTCTGAATGGGGAATAGATTTGTGAAATTATTTTGCGCAAAAAGAGTTCTCAATGTAACATTTTCCGGTAAAAAATCGGAAAAACGGGTAATAAAACCCATTTTCTCTAAAACTGCCTTCGCTTGCACACGGGCTTCTTCAATATGTTGCTGCAAAATCTCTTTCAAATCTCCTTCCGAAGGAATCTGGTTGAGACTTTGCCAGTGAAATAATTCCTCATTGGATGCAAGCCAATCCGCCAAAACTAAAAGACTTTGCAGCGATATTCCCACGATACTTGCATGTTTAATCTGAATTTTATTCCAAACATTTGGGTGGCAATCTAAAATCTCTAGAAAAAGGTTCCAAATATTTTGACGAATAGATCTCCACTCATTTTTAATAACTTGATGCTCTTCACTGTTTTGAACATCAAAGCGCCCATGATGACCTAAAATAATTTTTCGAATTATTGATTTCACTCGCCTGGGAATTTGGTAAGAAGAAGATAAATCACTAAAAAGTTTCATTCCTAAACCTGGATGATTGCTCTTTTCAGAAGTAAAATTTATGGGAAATCCATAGCGTTCCAAGGCAGTTGTAATTATACTTCCCCCGCGATTTTGAAAGTGGGGAGATATTTTCCCCAAATCGTGCATGGCAAATAAGAACCAAACAAATGATTGCACCTCTTTTTCCTCGCTGAAATTATTCTTCTCAAAAGAAATATTATTATTACTATGCAAATGAGATGAAAAATCCTCCAAGCGAATCAATTGCCAGATCTTATTAAAAACACTCCGAAAGGCACTTATTCTTGCCAATTCTTGCCCAAATACCATTACATCTGCCATATGATAAACAGCAGGATAAAAATCATATAAAGAATTTGGAGTATCACCAGTGGTTTTTCCCCAAAGACTTAACAAACTCAGGCCGTTTGTATTGAAACTCACTTTTGTTCTCCGTGATTTTATCTTACCTATAGAGATCCGATTTGCATTTTTAAATTCATCGCTTCTTTGTTCATTATCCATTTAACAAGTTTATAAATGATTATTTGAAAATATTCAAACATGATTAATTCTCCCCACGCATGTGGGAGTGTACCATGAAGCATACTATCTATTGAAAGGGATATTAAATTCTCCCCACGCATGTGGGGGTGTACCAAGTTGTCTTTGCTTATTCTAGAAATATGGCTCGGGAAGAATCGATTTCAAATTTAGATATGCAGAGTAGTTTATCATAAAAAATACACGTATTGACTTAATAAATATAAAAATTGAGAAAAAGCAGCAGACTAATTCAATATCAAGACTAACTTCGACAACTTGTATTGCAATAAGAATAAAAGGTTGGGATTTCGGATTTAAAAATAACTGGGGATGAATTCATTGAATAAAAGCTTCGATAAAAAGACAAATCGAAATTTATTCACTGGAATTAAAAACTTCTTTTGCCTTTTTTTGGATTTTTTTCTGGGCTTTTCTATCATTGTGATAATATGCAACAAGAATCCGATGATGTGTGGATAAATTTCTTATGGAAGAATTTCGTCTATTTTGTAGATATTCAATATATATCCCTGATGGTCTTTTCTTTAAAATTCGAATTGATTTGAAATCTTGTTCTTCATCGATAGACGGGGTGAGCGGATGAGTTATTCTTATTGGTTTTCCAGGATCATGCCTCAGAAATGACCAATGATGTGAAATTTCAGAATCTTGTTGGAATTCGTTAAATAATATGTTCTCTTTTTCACATATTTCGCCCTTTTTAATTTGCTTTTCAGATATTTTTGTAAATAAATCAAATTTAAAACAATTTTTAATAGGTGTTCGTCTTCTTATTGTATCATATAAGTAATTTAATTCTTCAATTTGTGATTGGTTTAGCCCGGTATTTGTTTTTTGTTTTAATATTTCTTGAATGGTTGTGAAAAATGAAGCTTCGGTTATTCTACAAAATTCATTCTCATACCAATCAGCATCTTTCGTTTTAAAATCCTCCTTTGCAGGTAGAATAAAACCATTGGTAAGGTTTGGATTTGATTTCTGGATATAATTTTGATACAATTTATGAAGAACTAAATCATAACATACTGAGGTTTTGTGGATATAAACAATTTTATACATCTGATATCTCGAATATAAAAAATCTTCCAAAGCATCTTGAGATTTTTCAGAATAACATATTTTATTTTCATAAAGATTAACGAATTTACATATTCTATTAATATCAATATTCCCATAAGGTACTCCTGCAAAATAAGAATCTCGTAACAAATAGTCCAATCGATCTGCATCTG
>CAYRPF010000083.1:0-13004 GCA_964426185.1 uncultured archaeon
CAACATTGGGATTAATTTGTTTTTCAATATCTTCGACTGATTCAGCACATAATACTTGAAAGGAAGAGATATTTCGAAATCCTTCGCACATAACGAGAATCCTCTCTTGGGGGAAGATATTTTGATAATTCTGAATTAATCCGATAGAAAATTGATCAAATTGGGGTTCTGTCAAATTTTTATTCAGAAATGTGGCCACTTCAACCTTAGTCCGCCCTATCACCATTGAAGCGCCATTTTGGCTGTATTTCCAAGTATCCTTACTTGGAGTGTCAAAAATTGGGAGCGAATGATTCGTTTTTTTTAATACAATGCAGTGGAAATCCCTATTTTTAGCCGCTGTAATGATTGATTCAATTGAAGCCGTTTTTCCTGAATGAGAGTAGCCTATAAAAGAGATTAAATGTATATTATGATTTTTTAAATATTCAAGCAAGTTCATTTTCCAATATGCAAAGTATTATTGCAAAAGGAATAAAATTTTTGAAGGCTTACACAGAAGGGAATATTAGATTAATATTGAGAAAAGGGAATAAATTATGTCAACACTAAGTTCACGCCCCGTATTTATCTTTGACGCCAATTTTTTTATTGGATTAAAAGAAATCAGAGCAGAAAGTCCATATACCAACTTAGCTCTTGCTAAAAAAAAACTTAATCTACGTTTCTATGTATCTGCGCAAGTATTTAATGAATGCCCATTTATAGTTGGAAGTAATTTTCGCGATTTTACTAAGGGAATTGAAGTAGTAATGGTCAAGGATAAAGAATTGAACCACGTCAAAGATGAACTTTTTCGCCGAGGCGTCAAATTAATGGCTCAAGATCCTGATCTTTCTTTAGTTGCTTTAGGTATGCAACTTAATACCAAAGATAATGAAGTATACATTGTCAGCGATGATTTCAAGCTTAGCCAGAACATAGAAAATCTCAATCAAGATATAAAATGTTTGCCTTTACCTTCATTTTTGCAGATGTTGGGTCAAAATTTAAAGGGCGTTTCCCAGAGATATTGGAAACTCGTTCGGAAGAAAATTCTCAAATTGAATCTAGATTATATGATGAGTCGATCGGACATATATGCTCCCCAAGCGAAGATTGCTTGGTTCATTGAAAATTCCATCGATATTGCCGGTATGGGTGTGAATCTCAGAGCCGCCATGGATGAAGATGAAAAAGAAAAAGAAGTTTTGGATTCTGAAAAGAAAATCTTGAATGTTTGCTATGATTATATCCGAAAGCGTAAAATATCTCCAGAGGATAGCAAAAAAATCAAACACTTTGAGAAATCCTTAAAGAAAATCCAAAAAGAAAGGGAAAACTTGATCCAGGCTCAAAAATATCTCATGAAAAATGATTTTAAAAATACTCTGAAAATTCTTAGGCGAACTAATGAAATATTAAATCGTGATTTTCAATTAATGGGTGCAAAACTGCGGGAGAAGGATTACCAGCTTTTAGAGCAAGTTTTTGCGTCGGAAATCTCAAAAGTGGTATTTTTACGATGTTTTGTGCTGATTGCTTCCAATAAGTTTATCTCTGCCTTGGACGCGCTTGATCAAACCGCACTTTTCGCAACTGTAGCACGATTACCCGAAACAGTATTGGCGATTAATTATTTAAAAGCTTTATTATATATTCTTAATTCATATTACAACAAAGCTATTGATCAGTTCAAATTTAACTATAATTTAGCCATGAATTTGCATGTTCGCCCCCACATAGCAGAAATTCTTCAACTAAAAGCTGTAATCGGAAATTGTATTACCAATTATTTGATAGATCAGCAAAATGAAGCATTTAAATTGGTTACTTCCACTATCAAATCTTTAACTTCTAAATCCATTCCCAATTTGATGCAAGCACTCCTTGACTCGGGCGAATATTTTCTTGCTATGGGGTTTCCTGAAATTGCATCTAATTTGTATTCAGAAGCCCTTGAGTGCGCCATTGATTCTAAGAAGAAATGGAAATATTCTTTCATTATAGGAAAAATGAAGGAAGCTTATATGGCTTCTGCATTAATTGGAACGGAAATTCGCCCCAGCGCGGACATTTCAATCTTAATTGATAAATTTCATGATCTTGAAGATTTTGAGACATTCAATGATTTAATGGTACAGTTAGCCCAATTTACTAATAAATTCTATGAACCTTTTCCATTTTTCACCAAGGACAAGCGAAAAAAGACACCCTACAATCAACTCCCAGATGTTCTAAAAAGTGAATGGCAGTGTGTAAAAATTGAAGAAAGTAAGAAGAATGATGAAACAATTCTTATTGGATTTAATGAAAAGGTAGGATTGGTTGCTTTTTCGGTTCTTCTTGATCGAACTTTGGAGGGTGTACCTGAGAATTATATCTTACAATTGAAGCCCCATGCCAAAGTGATTGTTGAAAAACCAAGTGAAATTGATAATACTGCATTTTTGATTCGAGCGATGATTCGACTTTTCAAAGAAGAACGTGATATTGCCATTACTCGAAAAATACCGATATTTTTTAAACAGCTACATGCTTAAACGCATTAAATTATTATAAATTTTTTGGATTGCTTTTTTATATTTGTTTTAAGTAAATTAAAGTATGGGGCGTAATCTTTTTACCCACACGGAAGATTTGCAGTATATTTTAAAAATGTTAGTTCTTCAAGGTGATATTTTTGCGCTGGAACATAATGTTGTTTTTTGGAAGAGTTTATATGATTCGATTGAAGCAGTTGAAAAATTAGTAGAATCGAGAATTAAACGGTGGAAAGGGACAGAATTGGAAAAACCTCTTAAAAATCTACAGAGTCAAACGATTAAATTCATAAAACAAATAAAAAAGGAAGGTTTTTCTCATGGGTCTTGGTGTGGGGCTTCGGAAGAATGTGAGCATTTACTAAATCAATATCGTATGAAATGCATTCCCAATTTGCTGGAAATGGCAGAATATTTAGAGGAAAACGACAAAACACGACAAGAAGTGGAATCCTATTTACTTTTCTAATCAATATCGAAAAACAAAATAAAAAATAACTTAATTTATAATTACATTCATAGAATTCGCGAAAATTACCGGATTTTATCACGTTTGCGCCGATCATTACCTGCACGAATATGAACTTTATGAGTATGGATTGCACAAGAAACACAATACCAATCTGTAACCTGTCTTCGAGGTAAAATCGCACCTGAATCGCGTAGTTCTTTTCCAATTGTAGCGTCCACTAATGAAACATATCGACTTACTCGTTTTGCTTTTCCACGTGGTACAAATCTTCCGCATTTAGCGCACTGGACTGGTTGATCTCGTCCACTTTGTGAACCGGTTCGACCACCAGACCTTCTTTTTTTAGTCATTAATAACTCACCATTGTTATCATTTTTTCCTTAGAATTAGAGAGTTACGAGGTTAAATACATCATAAAAAAAAAATTTTGGGTATTTCTGGATTTATTGTGTTAAATTTTTTGTAAATTTTTGTAGGAAAACAAAATCCTTTGAATTAAGGTCAATGTGCAAAAAGCGGTATAAATTAGAAATAGGACAGGAAAAACCCACAATGTTTGATGTCCATTACCAAACTTTTCTTCGATTGCAAAAACGGCCCATTCTATCACGTAAATAAAGATTAATATGAAAAATCTCTCCGCTCGCTCCATAAAACCGATTCCTTTCATAGAAAGACCTTCGATTTCTGCTCGTGAGCGTGTATAAGATATCATAAGAATAATCGTGAGTGAAATAAATCCGATCAAATAATTTATTGTTTTATCCCATGGCCAAATAATTCCCCCAACCATTAACCCTATCAAAGAAACTGCATCAGCGATGCGATCTAAAGTGCTGTCTAAAAATGCACCATATTTGGAAACCATGCCTGAATTTCGTGCCACCGTGCCATCCAGTACATCTATATAACCTGAGATGAAGAATAGCCATGGAGGTACACAAGCCCACCACCACCAGATATTATTGGTAATATAGGAATAATTATAGAGAAAAACATTAGGAAATGCGAAAGCAACACCTGCTAATACAGACAATATAAATCCAAATAGGCTGAGCTGGTTTGGAGTAATTTTTTTTTTGATGCACCATCTACTCGGGCCATTTACGAATTTAGGTAAAAGATATCGAAAATTGTTAAGAACCATGAAATATCCCAACTTTTAAATAGGATTACTTTAACATGAATCTGTTTCCGTGTTTTAACCTTTGCGATCATAGCTTGGAATTTCCAAATACTTGCGCAACTTCTTCTCTAAACCCGGAAAGGTATGATTCACGAGGGTCCGATATTTCTTGTCTCAGAAAAGGGTTGCTGACAATTCCTTCATTGCAAGCTCAAGGCTGTCTCGGGAATGAGCCTAAGTTCTGAAAATGAGAAATATCAACTCTGAGGTATGGTCAGGATGCATGCTCGAATCAATCATCCGCGAATTTCTCGCGTCCCGTTCGTCCTCGGTATCACATGACCGAAAAACTCCCCATCATCGTTCCCTATCTTATTAAAAAGAGCTTCACATTTATTTTTTCTCCTATGTAATATATAGATCATATTCCGATAATTCCTACATAGTAATATCATCTATAGCGATCAAGTATTTCTAAAAATTTATGGCGATTCCTCAAAATGAGATACATAATAAGTATAATGGCCATAATATTAGTGATAAATTCTCTAAAAAATTGGATAATGCAGATTCAGGTTTATTGACTCGCCATATGCTTCAAAAATTTACCAAATCAATCAAACAATGTTTCCCTACTTGCGTGGCCACAGTTATGGCAGATCCTCATGGTTTTCCTATTTATTCAGAGATTGAAACTGGTATGGATGAAAATTTATTGGCTTTGTCTGCAGTGGAAGAACGGCGTAAGTTTTTGGATCTTCATGAATACCATAAGATAGTAAAACCTGTGGGCAAGGATATTCGACTGCTTATTCTGCTAAAGAAAGCTCGTCAAAATTACGTTCATTATGGAACATTTGAAAGAATTTTTAAAAATCAAATCAAAAATGTGAAAGAATAAATTATTTCTTTCTTAATTATCTTGCAAAAATGGTATCTTCATTTTCTTTTCGATGGGAGCACAATATTTAATTTTGTAATCAGCTCTTTGAAACGATTTCTTACCGTTACTTCCGTTACTTGCGAAATTCGGGCAATATCTCGCTGCGTGCGCCTTTCTCGATAATAAATAGATGCCACATATATTGCTGCTGCAGCAACCCCGGTTGGACCTCGTCCTGATGTTAATCCTCTTTTTTCGGCTAAATTTATAATTTGTACGGCTTTTTTGGCAACCCGTTCGCTTAATTTCAATTCAGAAACAAAACGATTGATATAATCTGTTGCTTTGGTTGGATTCGATGATAAATTTAATTTTGACGCTACAAATCGGTAGCTCCGTCCAATTTCTTTTTTATCCACACGTGCATTTTCAGAAATTTCTTGCAGGGTTCTTGGTATTTTGCAGAGTCTACATGCTGCATAAAGGGACGCAGCAGCTACCCCTTCAATTGAGCGTCCTCTAATCAAATGATTGGAAACTGCTGAACGATATATTTTTGCCGCCGATTCTCGCAGATTTTTGGGTAATCCGAGAACCGAACTCATCCTGTCTAATTCAGATAGCGCAAATGTGAGATTCCGTTCTGTGGCATCTGAAACACGAATTCTTGATTGCCATCGGCGTAAACGATAAATTTGACTTCGCAACCGTGAAGGAATCTCCCGACCAGCATAATCTCGATTTTTCCAATCTATGATGGTACTAAGTCCTTGATCGTGAATGGTTAAAGTCATAGGTGCTCCCACACGAGTGCGTTTTTCTCGTTGATCAAAATCAAAAGCACGCCATTCTGCACCTGGATCGATTAGACGAGCACTAATTACTAACCCACAATGAGAACATATGACTTCACCTCGTTGTGTATCCATAATGGTATCATAACTATGGCAATTTGGGCAATAGTCACCTAGGTCAAGATCTTCAATTTCTGATGTTTTTTCCATCAACTTAATGCCTCGTTTATAATATATTTTTATATAAAAATTATTAGGAATTTTTAGTATGTAATTTTTGGAGATTTTGATTTTTCTGTTTAGCTTTGGTTTTTTTTGAAGTGGTTGTTTTGAATTTCGGTGAAATTGTTTTGGCTTTAAATCTTCTTCTATTTGCTCTATCAGAAGAAGACTTTTGTTTTTGTGCTAATGTAAACAGAGACGATCCTTTTTGGAGTTTATACTTCTGAAAAATATCTGTGGATGTATCAAAAACCTTCACTGATACAAACGGTTTCTTGACTGGTCCGAAAATATCTGCAATAATCCCGATACGTTGCTTTTCAGCAGTATACACATTTTCTCCAATTTCAGGTATTTTTTTATCAAATGTACTTTCTGCATTACGAAGAATGATGTGTTTTGAATTTGCCTGTCCGATTATTTTCCCAATATTCACATGCAAAAGCTCCTAAATTACTATTTGTAAGGGAATAAAAACAACCAAAGTGTGAATGGTTCAATTATATGATCATAAAAAAGGAAATACCAATATAAATCTTCGGAAAACTTCACTTTTAATTAAAAAAGTTGTGAAATAAAACCAGTTTTGAAGATGAAAGAAAAATAGAACTTTCTATTACACACTCTTTATGATGAATGCACATTTAGATTTTAAATTTTATTTTAAAATAAGTAAAGAATTTTTACTCAATCTGTGCTACCATAAAAAAAAAATCTCTCCTTAAAAATTTTTTCTTTAGGTTTACTTCTTCTGATTTATTGGGTGTAGATCTTGTAAGCGATTACGTGGGTCATATAGAGAGAGATCAAGCTGAGATGAGAAATTATAAATTAATTGCTTTAATTCTTTGATTCCTTGTTGGTTTTTGGCGGATGTTTCAATTATATCAATTAATCCTTCGGAATCCTCATTAAATACTTCAGATGGAGATTTGGGCATTAAATTTAATTCATTTAAAGCAGTAAAAAGTTTCTCCTTTGTCTGTTGAAGTCGAAAAGAATTCATTTTGTCAACTTTATTTAAAACTAAAACACTTGGAATTTTTCGTTCTTTCATAAATTGAACTAGTTCTAGGGTGAGTGGGATGGTGGATTGATTTTTGAAATACCATTTCTCTAATTCTGGTCCCAATCGATCTGCGCTGACAACAATTAGCATCAGAAATATATTTGATTTATCAAGTTCAATGTAATTCAAAATTTGATCTTGGACTTTTTCTTCTGATTTTCTATCCAATCGCACCATTCGACCAAATCCTGGTAGATCAATCACATGATAATTCAATTTTGGATCATTGATTATAGTTAAACGAACCGTGGAACCTGCAGTTTTGCCTACTTTGCCTTTGTACCATTTTGGATGGCTTAATAATAAGCGAGTGATGCTACTTTTCCCGACATTTGAATTACCTATAAGACAAAGCCGGGGAAAATTTCCACGTGGATAAGAAAATTGAATTTTCCTCTTTTTACTTGCTTTATTTGATTTGTTGCTTTTTCCTATTACGGATTCCTCAATAATTTGTGGATTTTTAGATGTCTAAAAATTCATCTTTCAGAAAATCTTGAAACATCTTTTTTTTCTCAGTTTTAGTCAAAATAGGTCGGTCAGAGATAGGATCACCTACCATACTTAAAATTTCTTTTAAATGCTCTGGATTTACTGAGATGGTCAATTTGCCTTTCTTAAATTGCACCACTTTTTCGTCATAAAGTTGTAATCGTAAAATGAAGCCTAATCCAAAATAAAACTTATGCTCTTCGATTGGTTCTACTGGATTTTTACTGGTCACCTCTTTTAGGGCTTCATAAAGTGCTTGTTTTGAAGCTTCATGATCTTCGACATTGAAAACTAAGTGCCATAAGGCATGATAAACTATTTTATTTCGGCGTGAACTCAAGTATTCAATGAATTTTTCCTTGGATACGGTATTTACGCCCATTTTTTGCTTTTTCTTTTTAATTTCTTCCGCCATACGTGCTTCCAAATCAGCATCAATTTCAGGTTTAAAAGGAATTTCTTCAGTTTCAGTGGTTGTTTCAGAATTAGTCAAAATGTCGTTAATTTCAAGTTCGTTTCCATCTTCAGCAATATTTTCAGCGATAGCTTCTTCTATATCTGCTAGATCTTGATCGGTGAATTCTGAATGATCAATTTCAGAAAATTCAAGCAGTTCTGAACGCAGTTCTTCTTCAGTTTCAAGGGTTGAATTGCTATCTTTTTGTGTTTTTTCTTGTAGTTCTTTTTGTTCTTCTTCTTGTGGTTCTTTCTTTAATTCTTTTGATTTCTCTTCCATTTCTTGATCTTGTAGTTTTTCTAAATCAGAATTAACTTCATCCTCTTGATTTTGGGTGTTTTCGCCCTCTCTTTTTTCATCCTGGGGATTTGGTTCTTGCATGCTTCTCAGTTAAAGTTAACATTTTGTAACATTTATGGTTACGTATCCTTTTTGTGAAAGCGTTCATTTTGTTCTCCTATGAGATCAAAGGATGTTCTGGAAGGGATTGAACTAATAATTTTCGATTATGATGGAGTATTATACAACATGATTGAACCTTTGCGTGAAACAGTAATAGAAGGAACAAAAAAATTTCAACTTCAATCTAATGGTTTGAATGAAGATATGAGAGAGGTTTTTAGGGTATTAGAATTTGCTTTGACCAGAACGGTGGCTGATCAAATATTAGATTCAAAAGAGATGCTCGATATTAAGTTATTAGAAGGTTTACCGCTCTTAAAAAAATTGAAGATTGCCACATTCTTTTACGGCAATTTTCGCGCAAAAACTCAAGAACCTAAATTATTTGATGGAGTAATTGATTTGGTAAAGAAATTAGATGCTCGAAGGATTAAAATGGCAATACTTTCGAATAGCGCAAAGAAGTATATTGAATCTACTTTAGAATATTATAACCTGACGAAATATTTCTCTTTAATTTTAGGGGCTGCCGAAGTTACTAAGGTAAAACCTGATCCAGAGGGTTTATTAAAGATTTTGGAAATTGAAGGAGTTAAACCCAAAAACACACTCTTCATAGGTGATATGGTATCGGATATCGATGCTGGTAAAAATGCAAATATCAGAACCATTGCTGTAGCCAGCGGTATTCTTCCTAGAGAAAAACTGGAAGATGCTAATCCCTTTGCCATTGTATCGAATATACGCGAGCTTATCGATTTTTTTGGATTATAAAATTTAAATTCTTATGGAAAAGTGCATAGTAAAAATAAAAAAATATGCTCGCTTTAACAACCTAATAGAATAAATCGGATAAAAAAGTTCTAAAATTAGTGATTAGCATGAAAATACTTATGATTCATAGTAATGGGGCTACCATGAAAAAATACGCCCCTGCTACCTCAAAGCCACAAGAATACTCCGAAAAAGAACTTCAATTAGAGGGTAAAGTTCTTGTATGTTTCATTTCAGTGGAAGACCAAGATACTTTTGATATTAAAATTATCTCAAAACAAGCCACTGACGAAATTCTAAACGCAGTGGAGTTAATTGAGACATTTCCACAAAAAATTAAAGAAAAAAACGCAGAAGTGGAAAAATTCAATAAAGGGTTAGAAAAAGCCAAAGAAAAAGGGTTTAGATTAAACGAAAATCCAAAACAAAAGAAAAATCTCATACTTCCTCCCGAAATGTATAAAGTAGAAAAAATTTTAGTCTATCCATGGGCGCATTTAAGCAATTTCCTCAGTCAAGAACCTACTGCTATGGAAGTTTGTCCAACAATTGCAGAAATGTTGAAAGAAAAGGGTTATGATGCCTACTTTTCACCATTTGGTTGGTATAAGGCGTTTAATTTGGAATGTTTAGGTCATGAAGTGGCTGAAATGTATCGGGATGTTCCCTTGGCACTTTTATCCACTGAGGTTCGTGCAAAATCTGTCTTTAAAATTGTTAACCCTGATAAAAGTATTGAATTCTTTTGCGATAGTTCAGAAGAAGGGAAGAAAAAAGCCAAAATTCCCAAGAAATATCCTAAAGATTTTCGAGATTTCATTAAAGCCGAAGTATTAAGTTCAAGAGAAGTAGGTAGGGAAGAGCCAGCGCACATTAAATTGATGAAAAGGTTTGAATTGGCTGATTTTGATGATGCCACTGATGCAGGAAATTTGCGATGGTATACCAAAGGATTGTTAATGAAAAATCTACTACGTGAATATGTCGAAAACCAAGTGGTTGAACATGGTGCCATATATGTTGATACTCCTGTAATGTATACGGTTAAAAATAAAAAACTTACAGCCCAAACTGCTCGATTTCCGGCGCGAACTTATTGGGTTCACAGTGGAAATAATCGATATCTGCTTAGGTTTGCCTCCGATTTTCTGCTCTTTAACATGTTTTCTCAAATGAATATAAGGGCAGAACAACTGCCAATTCGTGCTTATGAGTATGAACAGTATGCATTTAGGAGAGAACAAGCAGGGGAATTAGCAGGTTTACGGCGACTTCGTGCATTTACAATGCCAGATATGCACACCCTATGCAAGGATTTACCTCAAGCAGTGGAGGAATTTAAGGAACAGTTTATTTTATCCAATAAAATCCTTCATGACCTAAAGCTAAAATCCTACATGATCATTCGCACTACAGAAGATTTTTGGGAAGAAAATAAGGATTGGATTTTAGAAATAATTTCTTCAGAAGGTGAACCTGCATTAATTGAATTATGGCCTGAACGTTATTATTATTTCATTTTAAAATATGAACGACCAGTTCTTTCTGCTCAAGGACATACCGCTTGTCTTTGCACAAATCAAATTGATGTGGAATCTGCTCAAGAATTTGTGGAACAATATGGCGAAAAGCGGCAAAAATACAACATTCGTTGGCATGATAAAAATGGTAACGAAGGTCATCCAATAATTCTCCATAACTCACCTTCTGGCGCCATTGAACGAGTGATCTGGGCCATTTTGGAATCCAGCGAGCGATATAAGGATCAACTTGTTCCAGGATTTCCCTTTTGGTTGGCCCCTATTCAATGCCGAGTGATGTCTGTTGGAGAAAAGGAGAAGCAATATGCGGAATCTATTGCAAATCAACTAAATGAATTACGAATTCGCTGTGATTTAGATGATCGTGATGAAAAAATCGGTAAAAAGATTCGAAGCGCTGAAATCGAATGGATTCCTTATACTATTATTGTCGGTGAGAAAGAAATGAAAAATCAGACAATTTCGATCCGAAAAAGATTAACCAGATTGCCATATCAAGATAACCATTCAAGTATTCAAATCAATGATATAAAATTAGATAAATTTGTTAAGGAAATTGATGAATTGATGGATGGATTTCCTCGAAAACCCTTACCCAAGCCTTTCCAACGTTTCAAATCTCGGGTCTTCTTCCGACAATAATTTTTATTCTCTTTATTTTGGGACAGAATAATTATTACGGGATATTTTTCCCACGTCCTTTTTTTTGATAAATATATTATTTCTGTTAGTAAATATTCTCAAAATCTTATAATAAATTATAAAAAAAATAAAAAACTATGCTGATTTCATTTTCGTAACGACTTTAACATTATGTGATTACCTAATGCCAGAAATTGAAATTGATTTTAATATCTTCTTTCCATCTAAACAAATTTTTAACAGTTACCTTGAAATCTTAAAAAGTCAAAAGGTTAATAATGAAATCGGAATTATTCCGGAAAAACGGAAATTTTTCTAAAAAAAGTACTTTACTTCTATATATTGATTTTTTCTCTCTAATTTTTGATTTATAATTTATACATTTTCAAAATCAATTTTGATTGATTTGTCTTTTGGCCAGTTTGCGCGTAGAAGGATGTCCCGTGATGCTTCATGTGTTTCAATTATCGGAAATCCTGTTGCTTCGGAGAGCTTTTGGGCGAACTCCAATAAATCTTGAAAACTTGGTGCAAAATCTCGTAATTCATGGTTCTGGGCAAATACACCTAAACGATTAGTCAATTCTAATGCATTTGCTTCAACCGTAAAACCTTTGATATCTATAAAATTAGGTGGATTCTTTTTTAGAATTTTTGCATAATCCTTAACCATATCTGGATTTATATTTAAGAATTTTACAGAGGTTATTCTAACAACTGTTCTACAAGGTAGTTGGGGTAAAAGTGCCAGAGTTTCTTGCAATCTTTTCCATGAGTCTTTTATCAAAGGGCGAGTTATTTTAGCATGTTCTGTTCTAGTTGGAGCAGGGAGTGTAACGTACAATTGGGTCGGCAACATATTATTCTGCCACAATTTCTTAATAACTCCGGGTTTAGTCCCGTTAGTTACAATGAAAGTGCACATTTTTCGTTTACGAAACTCCGCCACTAATTCTCCAATTTTGGGAAATAAAGTAGGCTCACCTGCAAGAGAAATGGCAGCATGCTTGGGATGTTTTGCATTTTCAAAAACTTCGAGAATTTCTTGTTTAGTGGTTACATATTGTTCTATAAGTTTTGAAATGTCTTCTTTTGTTTGCAATTTATCGACCATATTATGTTTTAATTCATAATAATCTTCATTGGGATTTTGCAAAATTCCACAATTTTTCAAAAGAAGGACTGCACGGTGAGTTTTCTTCTTAGTATTTTGCAGATATTTTGCCATTTCAGCAATGGTGTATCTATTATTTTCTGGCGGAGATGATTTTCCTTCCAAATATTTTTGTAAGACTTGATGCATAATTTCGAAATTTTCAAGCGAACGATCAAGTGTGATATGCTCAAAAATTAGATTGATGGAATGTCGAATCATTTCATCAACTAGCTTTTTAGGATCGTCAACCGGTCCTTTCCAACTTGCTCCAAATGATGCATTTTCAATATCGCGCCAACAAAAAACACATTGGTGATTGCAGAAAGGTAGAGCTGGAGTATTTTGAATGCAAGTTTCAGAATCAATTCCAAAATAACCTTTATAACAATTTCTATTAGATCTGCCAGTCAATAATTTTTCAGTTAGCCAGTGACAAGGCTTGATCGCAGAATG
>CAYRPF010000084.1:0-12791 GCA_964426185.1 uncultured archaeon
TCTTCGATTTCAAGCATGTGAGGGACGGTCTGGGGTGTTAGTTATTCCTTTCTGATAAAATAATATCAGATACTCAGATGACTGGGAAATGGAAAAAATAACGTCCTGACAAAGTGGTGATTATCATGAGTGAAGAAGCAACATATAAAATCAATATTTCTGCTGCAGGAAAAGATGCACCGGAAGAATTTAGAGGACAAACCAAAGTTCTCGTTTTAGAACCAGCTAAATTCGCCCCATTAGTGGGCAAAAAAATCGGCGAGACCTTTAATGGTGGGATTATTGGATTACCTGGTTATCAACTAATGATTACCGGCGGAAGTGATGCAGGTGGTATTCCCATGCGTCGTGATGTTCACGGTCCTATCAAACGCCGAGTTCTTCTGAGTAAAGGTCCTTGTTATCATCCTAAACATCGGGGAGAAAAGAAACGCAAAATAGTACGAGGTAATGAAATTACTGACGATATGGCGCAGATCAATACTATTGTAGTCAAATATGGTAAAGAAAAACTCTTTACTGCGAAAAAAGAGGAGGAATCTGAATAATTTCGCCCCATGTTTGCGAAATTTTAAATCAAATTGGAGTGACATATCATGGTAAAAATCTTAAAATGCTCATATTGTGGTAAAGAAATCCCCCCTGGTACAGGGATGACCTACGTGAAAAATGATGGTACAATTTATCAATTCTGCACAAAGAAATGTAAAACAATGCGATTGAAATACCATAAACCGGCAAGAAAAGTGCGCTGGACTAACTTCTTTGGAGAAAAATAAACTCTCTTCCTTCTTTTTTTAAAATAATTAATAATTTTTCCAAGTATTTATTAGAATTTTTGTTAAAGGATGTAAATATATTTCTTAAGAATTTCCCAATATTGTGAACCAAATGAAGGATCCAGATCTAGAACAAGCATTGCTTGATGTAGATTTCCTATCAGTTCAGAGTATTTTACATTCTTGGGTTAAAGATAACCCAGATATTGATGAAATTTTAGAAAAAATCCAAGTAATTATGGAATCAATTGGAAAAAAATGGGAAAATAGTTCAATTGCACTTTCTCAAGTTTATATGGCGGGTAAACTGGTTGAACAAAATCTGAATGAACTTTTTGAAGATTTCTCCCATTCTATTCAAAAAAATCAGCCTGAATCTCTTCAAAAAGACGTATATACAGGAGTATTCGAAGATTATCATGCACTAGGCCAGATAATTTTGAATTCTTTTTTAAGATTAGCGGGCTATAATGTAATAAACTTGGGAATTGGGTTAACTAAAGGAGAATTATGTGAACAAGTCAAAAATCAACAAATTTCAATATTACTATTATCGACTTTAATGCTTTCTTCTGCCAAACATTTGGAAGAGACAATTAGAGATCTACGAAAGATTAAGCCTAACATAGTTATCTTCGTGGGAGGTGCCCCATTCAACTTTCAACAAGATCTGTGGGAACGGATAGGAGCAGATTATTATGGAGCTTCTCCAAATGCGATTTTACCGATATTAAATAATATTTTTAAGCAGTTCAATCCATCTAATGGACATTCCATGGAGGTATTCCAATGAATTCAATGGAACGTATTTTTGCTGCAGTCCAATGGCAGGAAGTTGATCGACTCCCGTTTATTTTGAATTTAACTCATCATGGAGCAAAAGTCTTAAATCTTTCCATTCGAGAATATTATTCCAAAGCAGAATACATGGTTGAAGGACAAATTAAATTATGGAAAAAATATCAAGATGATGTAGTGATAGGTATTTCCTATTTTGCTTCTGAGTTTAAAGCATGGGGGGGTGATGTCAAATTTTTCCTTGACGGCCCACCAAACTCAATGAGACCAAATCTTACAACACCCGAGGCAATTTTTGCAGCAAAACCACCTCAAATAGATGATATTCCCGAATTTACTGAAACATTAAAAACTATTCGCCACTTAAAGGAATATTTCGGAGATAAAGTTCCAATAATTGGGGGGATCATATCTCCTTTTTCTTTTCCTATAATGCAGATGGGATTTAACAAATATATTGAACTCTTATATCAAGATCGAAATACATTTAACGAACTAATGAAAAAGAATATGGAACATGCTGTGAATTGGGCAAATCGGCAGTTAGAAGCTGGTGCAACAATGATAGTATATTTTGATCCGATGGGAAGTGCTGAAATGATTCCCCCTTCATTATATTTGGAAACCGGGTATCAAATCGCCAAGAGAACTGTGGCCCAAATAAAGGGTCCGGTTGTATATCACTTCGCTTCAAGTAGTTCACAGAAGAACTTACCAAAACTAATTGAATTGCCAATTAAAGGTACAAGTATCTCAAACAAAGACAATATTACAGAGTGCTTGAAGATAATGGATAAAAAAGCGGCATTACTCGGAAATCTCAGCGGAATACAATTAATTCATGCAACACCAAATCAAGTAATCGATAAATTAAATAAAATTGTTAACAATGTTACTCCAAAAACAGGTTTTATTGTATCTGATCATCACGGAGAGATTCCATATTTTGTGTCAGATGAAATTCTGACCATCATCTCTCAGTTTTTTCATAAAAAATTCTGAACATACAGACTCAATTTTTTTTTAAAATAGAGGAGGAATAAACATAAAAAGTATAGCAGATTTCACGTTTGCTTTAGAAATGATCAAAGAAATAGCCCAACTTCAAAATCGAAATGAAATTATTCAAAAAGGAAAGGAAATAATTCACCTTCTCTTTGCACCGATTAGGGTTGAATTTAATGAAGAAATACCTGATTATATGGTTGAATTTAATGAAGAAGCGCTGATGAAATATAATTTTTCGTGGTCGACAGATGAAGAAGATCTTCTATTGAAAATAGCAAAGGGAGAAAAAAATTTCGGTTATATGCTGATTGAAAAATTTACTTTTCCTGAATTTAAAAAACGATATATAACTCCAGCTCTATTAATAATGGATGTTTTGGCTTTATGCTTAGAAAATGCTGCAAATTTAGAAAAAATCAAGCAGGAACAAGAAAAATTCCGTTTACTATTGGAATACACCGTAAATTGGGAATCTTTTTACCATCCTCAAAAAGGTTTTCTTTACATTTCACCTTCTTTTGAAAAAATAACGGGTTATTCATGTTTAGAAGCTTATAAAGACCCAAATATATTAGAAAAATTGATTTTTCCAGAAGATTTCCCACTTTTCGAGCAGTATTTTTCTTCTAAAAAGAAATCAGTGGAGCTTCGAATTCGGGGCAAAAAGGGAAATATTGTATGGATAAATTTTACTGCAACCAAAATTTTCTCTGATACGAAAGAATTTCTTGGGATTAGAGCAAGTTGTGCGGATATCACTGATAAGAAAAAGAAAGAATTTGAGTTGGATAAACTAAAAGGTATGATACCCATCTGTGCTAGTTGTAAACGAATTCGTACAGATGATGGCTATTGGAATCAAATTGAATCTTACATCGCTTCCATTTCCGACATCGAATTTACACATTCTTTATGCCCAGATTGTTTAAAAAAATATTTCCCTGAAAAAGAAAAGAAAAAGAAATAATTCTCTTAGATTTAGCAAATTTGCCAATCCAAGAATGAACTCTTTAATTTATTAATTGCTTCATTGTTTTTCTTTTTCTTTTTTTCATTATTTTTAATATTTGACCAACATTCAGAACACCAGTGAGTTTTTAAGGCAATTAGTTTAATTTCTTTATGACCACAAGAATTACATAAAACTTTTCCACATGATTGACAGTAATTAAGATTTCTAAAATACTTAACAGATTTAGTGATTTTATGGCATTCTTGACAAAGAATAGTGGTTTTGTCTAATAAACTATCGATTTTATTTTGATTTAACACTTTAGACACTTTACCTTCATGTAACTGTAATTTAATATCGATATCTTCTCCAATTTTACCTTTCATTTCAACTGATGACCCCCAATAAATAGATGAGAACTGAACATTAATCTCTGAAATATCCGCGGTGCAAACCATTCTACGTTTTTGATTATTTTGATCCTTGAATTCTTTTTCGATAGTAGTGGTTTGTTGTATGATCTCTTTCACAGTTGATATTTCATTTTTTTTTGGGGCAGTATCAATTGAATATTTAAAACCCTCTTTTTCAATAATATCAGTTAATTGATCTAAATCCATCCATACAGTTTTTGGGCGATTTTCTACAATCAACCAGTTTTGGGTAGGATGATTTACTAATAAATGATTATCATATTTCATATCCCATACCCACGTCCTCGTTCTATTTGCAAATTGGTGCCAGAGATTAAATTGATAAAATTGAAAAGGTGTAAATTTTATTTTAGAGTAACTAATATCCGATAGAAACTTTGAAGGAGGGTTTGGATAACTAAATATTGCTCTATCAATAAATTCATGAAACTCTAATTCTAAAGAGGTCTTATTTATCGGTCTGGTTAGCTTATCAAAGGGTGAAACACCTTTTGCATCCACTTCAGCTGTTCTCCCTGCTGAATCAAAAAAGGGATAATTTGGAATTTGCAATTGAATTTTTTTCTTATTGAAATGGAATAACTTATAAAAAATATATCCCAGAATTACTGCCAAAGTAAAAAAACTTGCATATAATACAAATGCAGTAGTTTCTGATTGGATGATGAACATTGGGAAGTATACAATCAGATATGATGCCATATTAATATCTCTATAAACTTAGTTAAAAAGATGTCGAATTAAATAATCGCTCACTTCTTTCACTATTTTTTTCCGCGATTTTTTCGAGTTGAAGCGCTTTTTCACGCAATATTTCCTCATAATCCTTTTCCATCGCATCCAGCAGAGAACCGAAAAATTTTATTTTTATGCCACTTTT
Source organism: uncultured archaeon (assembly GCA_964426185.1). Classification (GTDB taxonomy): domain Archaea; phylum Asgardarchaeota; class Lokiarchaeia; order Sigyniarchaeales; family Promethearchaeaceae; genus Harpocratesius. Next base: position 4,852 of record CAYRPF010000084.1, read on the forward strand.
GGATGATCATTGGTTAATGTTCTTAATGTTCTTAACCGATGAAATAATGATAAGTAAACCCATGAGGGTTAACTTTGAATGAGGTTGACACAATATGTCTTACGTAGATATAGAAATTCCGGATGCTCTTAAAACCAAGATTTTAGACTTAGTCACTGCAACAGTGAACAAGCAAGGCAAGATCAAAAAAGGTATGAATGAAACCACCAAAGCCATTGAACGTGGAGTGGCTAAATTGGTTGTTATCGCAGGGGATATTACTCCTGCAGAAATTGTAATGCATTTACCCGCAATTTCCAAAGAAAAGAAAGTGCCATATGTTTTTGTAGATAGTCGCGCAGAATTAGGTAAAGCAGCTCAAATCAGTATTCCTTGCTCGGCTTTGGCTATAACTCAAGTCCCTAAAGATGTAGAGAGCGATTTAAAAGATATTGTAAAGAAAGCGGCCGCATTACGCAAGTAAGGAGGGGATTATTATAGCAAAAAAAAATACCAGTGATAGTTCAACAAGATCTCCTGGAGAATGTAATGCGCAAGTAATACAAATAATCGGTCGAACGGGTCTGACAGGTGAGATTCTGCAGTGTAAGGTTCGAGTTTTAGACGGTCGAGATAAAAATAGGATTATCACGCGAAATATTAAGGGCCCAGTGCGATTAAACGATGTGGTAATTCTGCGAGAGTCTGAGAGGGAAGCAAAACGCATCCGCAAATAAACTTTCGCAAAAAACCCAATACCCTACCACAATTCATTATTCTATTTTTTTCCTTTTTACAACCTAAATTCTAAATCTGTTAATTTGTAGTAGTATTGAAAGGGATGCAATCATACCTACAATTCAACAAAATGCAATTTTGATATATGCATTTTCTCTCCAGATATTTAGCAGGTGCTTTTCAAAAAATGCTCTATATTTTTATAGAATCGCGGTTTTCTGCTTATTATGTTGCTGGTAGATTCTATTGTAACTCGTACAATAAATTTAGATTTTATTTATTTTGATCTTTTATTCTTAGCATTTTGGATTTTTTTCATGATGCGAAAAAAATATTGGATTCCCATTTTGTGGGGAGTCATCGGTTGGGCTGTATATTTATTCGTGGATTATTTTCTCTGGTATAGAGTGATGCACTCTCGGCAATATGATGGTTCAATCAATTCCGATTTATTTTTCCTGTGGTTCTGCCTTTCTGCTGGGTTTGCGCAATTTTCCTACGTGGCTGTGATGTTAGAAAAGCGAAATTGGCGTGAAATCTTAATCTGGACTCTATTTTTTTACTTGGGATGGACAATGGTTGGAATTTTGTCCCAATGGCTATCGATCAATGATTCCTTAATTCGAGTTAGTCGTAATATGAACGCGTTGAAACAGCGTCTATCTTTCACATTAATGGCTGTGGGAAATTTCCTCATTGCTTTAGTATTGAAGGCACTAAAGAAGATAACTTGGCATGATGTTTTCTATCTATTTCTAGTGGGCACATTGGTAGAAATGAATTTAGAATTCTCTTTAGCGGTTTCGGGTATCAGATTAGAGCAAGGTGAGTGGAGCTTTCAGCTTTTTATCGTTAATACCCTTATCGAATTTAATATGGGAATTGTGTTGATGTTCTTACTCTGGAGCTTCACGGTCAAAGGTCCAAAGAGGATGTTCGATCCTATGATTCAGTGGAAGGATAGGAAGAAAATTACTACCAACTTTAATCTTTTATATTATTTATCTACGATTTCAGAATCTGAAAGCGTTAAGGAAAGAAATGTGAGAAATATGCTGAAAAGATGGCTTTATCAACTTGATTCAAACCAAAAATTATATCCATCAGAGCAAATTCAAAAGGAAATAGAATATGTCAACGTAAATAAAGAAAGTAAATAAAACAAACAAACAAAAATAAAAATATTTTCCGATTTCGTGGAGAGACAAATGTAAGATTAAGAAGACCTGGTAGAATACTTGATTATATTCGTTAAAAATACAATATGAGAAGGAAAATAAAAAAATGTCACGAAAAATAATTATATAAGATAATTAAGGTTATATCTGCATTTTTTTACCCAAAAGGGCATGCCAAAGCATTGAGCTAATCGACATGCCTTCTTTATATGATTTTCCGCCCATTATAAGTGATTCCACCTTTAATTCTCCCAATTTATTCGGCTCCATCTGAAGAGGATTTTTATTCAAAATGACCATATCCGCAATTTTTCCGACTTCCAGCGAACCGCGCTCGTTCTCTTCAAAACTCGTATAAGCAATCTCATAAGTATACATTTTCAGGGCTTCTTGAATTGTCAAAGACTGGGAAGGATCATAGGGATGGTTGCAGGCTCCATATATTCCATCAATCGGATTGGGATGAGTTACAGGTCCGTCGGATCCGCCGCTCAGATGAACTCCGGAATCCACAATCCTTCGTAAAGGAGAACTGGTTTTTACCCGATCTCCCAAGATTTCGTTTAAATAACTTTCCGGTTCCAGCGGCGATACCAAAAATCCCGGCTGTAACGTGATTCCAATTCCCAATTTCTTGCATTTTTCGATATCTTCTGGCGATATTAAACAGGCATGAATTAAGGTATGGCGGTGATTTTCACGGGGAAAATCTTTAAGTGCCGCTTCCAGAGCGTGAATGGCTTGTTTTACTGCAGCATCTCCAATCACATGCATAGCAATCTGCAATCCCGCCCTGTTTGCAGCCTTTGTAAATTTAATTACTTCTTCATCAGAATGAAACAAAATCCCTTTGTTATTTGGGTCATTACTATAGGGTTTCGTGAGAGCTGCATCACATGCCCCGAAGCAACCATCCAAGGCCGTGGCAAAACACCCCCCTATTCGGGGAAGTTTACGCTTTAGAACTTTATTTACCTCCATGGTTTGAAAAAACAAACGAGTTTGAATGTTATTTTTATGAGCCTGTGCCCGCCCTATCATCATGGCCAAGGTCACATCCATATCTTTGGGGAACCCTATGCTTTCCACAGAATGAATCAATCCCACCCCGTATTTGGCAATTTTATCATAACCTTTAATTATGCATTTAACCAAAGTAAGGGGAGATATATAAGAAGTGGCAAAATCTAACCCTTCATAATAAGCTTCGTTGAAAAGATGTCCCACATCTTCCTTAAAACCTCGGCATTTTCGAACTTTCTCGGGAAAAATGTTCATCATAGCGGAATTAGCCACTAAACTATGTCCATCGTACCCAATAATAATTAGGGGCTTCTCTGAGAAGATTTTATCGAGTTCCTCACGAGTAATCAGACGTTTTTCGGCTAAGCTGTGTTTTGAAATACCAAAACCTGCAATAATTTTGAATTTTTTTGATTCTGGGATGAAGTTCTTAATTATTTTTCCGATATCTGCAAAATTTCTAGCCTCACGCACGTCGAAATAAGCAGAGGCAATTGTAGCCCAATTCGAATAATGAATATGCCCGTCACCGAAAGCCGGAAGTAAAGCTTTTTCACCTAACTCAATTACACTATTTTTTGATGCAGCAGAATATTCAAGGGGAATATCATTTCCTATATAAACAATTCGGCTTCCATCAGAAATCAGGTACGAAAAAACGTGATCGTGTTTATCACAGGTGATAATTGTTCCATGATAGATTTTCATGTTAAATATCTTTGCTGATAGCCCATAAAAAAATTCTCATTAAATCTGAAATGGTTGAAATAGTTAAAAATTTGAAAAAAGAGTTAGAAATTGAAATATCGTTGATTAGGCATTTTATAAACATAACATTTGTATTTAAAATTTATATTCAAACGTTAGAATAATAATGAAAAATCGAAATGTATTTTCAGTTGGAACAATTAAAACAAAAATTTTTTGTTCGATGCCGCTTTATTTGGTGATAAGTATTATAATATGTGATAAAAATGATAATTCCCATGAGATGTTTCAGTTGTGGAAAGCCGATTGCTCATTTATATGAACCTTATGAACAAATGCGCAAAGAAGGCATTCCTATCGAAGAGATTTGGAAAAAATTAGGAGTTACTCGATTTTGTTGTCAACGTATGCTTGTCAGCCACGTGAATATCATTGATGATTTATTAAATTTCAATCGTTTGCAATAAGTTAACTATAAGAAATATTTTTTACTTCACTACTTTTATTACCCAAAATTCTGATTCCTTCATTTTCATTTAGTTCAGTATGATTTAGGGACAATAAAGCGCTAACAAAATCCATAAATTTTTTGGTTTGTGGGGGAATAAATAATCGAATAACATGAACGAAATCTCAATCGTACCAGATGAACCGCTTGATGAAACGGAACAACATTTAATTTCACTAGTAGAGGAACATCGCCAAGAACTTATTACGCTCCTTAAAGATCTTATTAAATTTGACAGCCGGACCTATGAGTCTTCTCACTATAGCGATCTTCATCCAATAGCCAATTTTTGTGTGAAAAAACTGAATGAATGGGGGATTAACACCCAGGTGATAGAGTGCCCTCATAAAGGTCAATTACTAAACCAGACTTGGCCGAATCTTATTGCGTCCTTGAAAGGAAAAAATTGGAAAGATCGGCGTTTGGGATTTATGGGACATTTAGATATCGTCCCTTTTAATCCCGATACTTGGACATCTATCTCGGACCCTTTACAGCCTGAAATCAAAGAAGGAAAACTCTACGGGCGCGGTGCCATCGATATGAAGAGCGGCGTGGCGGCACAAATGATGTCAATCTATTTGTTAAAGATATCAGGAATCGAAATCCACGGTGAACTGCAGTTAATCCTTACCCCTGACGAAGAAATCAGCGGAAAATATGGTGCGGACTTTTTAGCAACCCAATATCCAGAAATTGCTTCTGCCACTGCTCGAATTATAGCAGAACCCACTGGACAGCCACCGATTAAAAGTCCAGCAATTATAATTGGAGAAAAGGGTGCAAATTGGCTGAGATTGCATTTTCATGGAGCTTCAGGGCACGGATCTCAACCCAAACCCAAATCAAATGCAATTAATAAAGCTGCCCGTTTTATATATCTAGCCCAAAATCATTTGAAGTTTCGAGACCCAAAACCACCTTTCACCATAAAAGATCTGGTTACAGGCATGATCTCCCGCTTTGGATTGAAAAATCTGCTGGGATCAATACTAAAACCCGACTCAGAAAAAAAAAAACCAGATATTATTAAGCAGACCAAAACTACAAATAACAAAAATTCCAACCAAGATTACAACGAAGATGGAGTAAACTTCAACACATTCCTCCATACTAGCATAAGTTTCAATCAAATTCAAGCGGGAACCAAAACTAATATCATTCCAGATACTTGCACACTCGAAATTGATGTAAGGGCACTGCCTGGAATGACTTTAACTCAAATTTTACAAGATATTACAACTTATGCCAATAAATTAAATTATCGAGTGGAGTTAGACGAAAAACTTTCGAAAGATTATTCTATTAAGCAGAAGCAGAAGATTTTGAAAAGAAATCCTGATATCACAGTGAAAGTGCTGGTGCATAATGACGGCGGGAGTGAACCGATGGACGCCGAGCTGACAAGATTACTGGCAATTCAATTTGAAAAGATTTACCGAACCAGACATCTTTTCTTTCTCTCTCCAGGAATGACCGATGCCAGTCACTTTCGAAAACAAGGGATTAAAAATATAGTTGTATTCGGTCCCAGCGGAGATAATGCACACAATGCCGATGAATTTGTATATCTTGAAGATTTAGTTCAATGCACTAAGGTTTATTTGACTACCGCCTATAAATTTTTAACCAAAGTGAATTAAAAAAATTAAAAAAATTAAAAATCGAAAGTAAATTCATCTTTACTCTTTTTCTTCTTCTTCTTTTTTGCTCCTTTTCCAGCTACACGTGGTTCAGTTTCATAGGGAACATAACTGGCAAAAGCGGCACCAGTTTCAACTGAAAGAGAATCTTCTTCTTCATGACTCCAACCCAACTCTTTCTTTGAAAAACTGAAAAATAAGGCTTGAATGGTCCAAAAGATGGTTAAAATACCATTTAGAATAAAATATACTTCGATAAATCCATTTTCGTCATAACTCTGAACCATAAAACCAATACCAAATACTCCTTGCACTACCAAGATAACCAAAAAGAGAAAAATGCCCGTAATTAGAGTTATTTTATTGTGTTTCCTAAAACTAATACAACCAAGTAAGTAAAATATTGCCACAAATACGGAAACAGCATTAAAAATTAATAAAGTATTGGCATACATCAAATTAAACAGCCAAAAAGCCAATTCTGTTAGAAAAACCAAAATTTCTAAAATACTGGCTACCACCATCATACCAGTGCTTTTCACAAAACCAGAAAAGAACACTAACAACATTCCAAATATAAAAAGTCCATGTCCTATTATTATTAAGGCTACAGGTGTAGAAGTTAATACTGAAGAAGCTGCACGGAAGCTGGCCCAGAGACTCACAGAAGATACTCGAAAAAACATTGAAACTCTTAAAAATGCTCCGAGCGCAGCTATTATAAATCCAATTAAAGCCCCGATTTTCATAATTCTTCACTTGAATAATCTTGTTTATGTAATCAATTTGGGAAAGTTAAAATGATATCCCCAGCTTGATGATTATGTTTATTATCATCGCGATAAACTAATAAGTCTTTTGCCTCTCATATTCATAATTCATCCCGCTTTCGGCTTTTTACGAGATTTTTTATAAAGAGAAGGATTTTTACACGCACTTGAATCTCTTTTATTACCTTGTTTCGCTGCTGGTACTTTAGGTAGTTCTTTTTTAAATTCATCGTGATGAGAAATTATTTCTGTTTTAGCCTTAAGTAAATCAGTGAAATCATGGGGAACTTGTGAGTTAATTTCCTTGGAACTTTCAGTTAAATCGGATTCAGTTCCCATGTCCGAACTTAATTCTTTCGTTTTCTTTGTAGTTTTCTTGGTTGTAATTTCTTTCGATTCTATTAAGGGTTTATCTGGAGCAATTTGCTTCCTTTTCCGGAAAAGCTGAATAAAAGCATTTTTAGCTTTAAACGTAAATGTTCCAAGATGAATAAAAGGTTTCTTTAATTTGCTCATACTACTGTTTGAGGTGGTTTCTTTTCTAACTAAATCACCCTCAGTAGTATATTTTTCCTGAATTCCCTCTTTGAATTGAGTATCTGTGGTTTTTTGTAGTAAGTCTTGATAAGTTCCATAGTCTTTGGTTTTCTTACGATAATAAGTTAAAGCACCAATGGATCCGGCAAACATGATACCCAAAATAATAATTACAATCCATAGATTTCGAATTTTTTTCCTAAAATCTTCTTCCATTTGATTTAATTGATTTATCCCTTCAGTGTCTTCAATAACCACTACTACCGTATCACTGATTGTTTCGCCTGTACTGGTAGTCAAAACACATTGAAATACATACTGCCCAGGTTTCAAGCCATTCAAAGGAAGGGTAATTGGCAAACCACTAGACCATTCACCTTCATATACAACTTCTCCATTCTGGTAAATTACAACCGTATCTGCAAAAGGGGAATACCCAACCCAAGTTAAGGTTTGATTAGTGTCACTTGAATTGAATTGAAGGTTATCAAGGGCTGTTAATACGGGATTGGGTTCCAATACTGTAAAAGAAACAACATCTGAAATAGATTTCCCAGTGGTTGAATTCATTACGCATTCAAAAAAATGTACGCCTAAGCTGAAATTGTTAATTGAAAAAGTTATAGGAATATCCGACTGCCATACATTTTGATATACCAAAATGCCGTTCTCATATATTACGACAATATCGGGAGTTAAAGATTTCCCGATCCATGATATATTTACCGCACCAGGGACTAAAGTTGCGTTATAAAAAAGAATGATATCTTCAGGATGAGTAATATTCAAAGAAGGCTCTATCACGGCAATATGCACCAAATCAGAAATAAATTCGCCACTCGTCGCATTTAACCAA
>CAYRPF010000085.1:0-12666 GCA_964426185.1 uncultured archaeon
TATATTTTCACTGATAAAAATTCAAATTCGTATGATTAGTGAATATTTAAAAAAAATAACATTACTTAATTCATTGCATATTTTTTAGTCCATTCTTTCGCCTTATTCTCAAATTTCGAATAATTATGTAAAGCTTGATCTCCCGCCTCAAAATTTAAGGGATCACCAGGGTTAAAGAATGGTGGTTCGCAATGAATCTGCCCTTTCAATGCCTCTATCACATTTGTTAAAGTCTTTGAAGGAGTCCACCCGCTGGCACCAGTAGAAATATCTACTTTTCCCACAAGTTCTGGATTAATTAAGTCGAGACAGATATTTATCTTTCCAGGGGGGATGGAACTATCTATATTTGGATGCCATATCAAGGTGTGACAGTATACATAAGGAGGTTCAAACGGATAGTTATCTCCCATTTTTATTTCGAACATGAAACTCCCGCCATCATAGGGAGTATTAGGCAATCCTTTGATGGTAAGTCTTAAATGATCATAGGACATGCCCCAAGGTTCTATTTTGATGGTGTTATCATTTTTAAAGGCTTCAACAGCTTCGGAATAATCGACTTCTTCTCTAATTTTAAACACCTTCTCATCATGTCGACTAATCGACACTCAGATGTTGATTGTATTGAAATTACTGAATTGCACAGTAGTAATTAGTGTTACTTAATTTTTGGAATATTAAAATCATTACCTTTCCCATTTTTTGTTTAACGAAAAATATTTAAGGGAAGAGCTTAATTTGAATGAAAAATAAGTGAGATTTTGCCATGTAAAAGATAAATGATTATTTGTCTAGAAAGGTGTTTGAATAAAAAAGTCGATTATTTTTTTTTTTGCTTCTCGAGATATTCAATTTCACGCAGAATTTTTTGTTCTTCATCTGCATCTAATGATCCTTCCATTATACGGCGCTCAAGCATGGCAATTCGTTTCTCTAGTTGGGCAATTTGTCCGGGAGAAAGATTTTTGGAAGTGGGTCGATAAGGTTTTGAGTGTGAGCCTTTACCTGTTTTTCGATATTTTCCAGATGATTTGGAAGAATCATTAAACATTGCACGTGCTTCTTCAAGTGACATTTTTTTACGCTTTTGTGGAGCCATCTTATTGTAACATTCCCGAAAAGTTATGGAATAAAACCTTCCAAAATTTAAAAAAATTGCCTTTCACTGATATTATTAGGTAATTTCATGAAAATTCGGGTAGGAAAATATCTAATTAGTATTGGAATAGTTCTTTTCTTGATTTCTATTGGAGAATTAGCCGTATTTCAAGAAGGTTATCTCCGTTTAAATGAGCAAATAAATGAATCAACGCAGTTTAGAGATGATCCAGAGGTATATGATATAGCAATTCAAAAAGATATTCTTTACCTTGCTGAAGGTTCCATGGGGATTGAATTGGTGAATTTTTCCCGATCAGATCATCCAACCAATCTCTCCCGTTATACAAGTTCTTACAAAATATTTTCCCTAATCGCCAATGGGACAAATTTATTCGCAATAAATGATGCCCAACAAATTGAAATAATCAATATTAGCAATCCTCTCCGACCAGAATTAATATCAACCTATTCCCCTTTATTTACAAAGTTTAACGCGCTCCAAATAGTGAATCAGTATGGAATAGGCTTAAGCGAGACTGGAACTTTGAAATTACTGGATATTTCAGACATTTCACGTATATCAGAAAAAAATCTAATTTCATCCAACTACAAATTTGATTACTTCACCCTTATAAATCAAAATTTAGTTGGTTTAGAAAAAAGTGGAAAAATCTTGATTTATAACAGCTCTTCTTGGGATGAAATCGAGGAGATCGGCGAATTAGAAGGTAATTTTACCTCACTCATCAAAATACTACCAGTCCCACAAAAAAATTGGATGATATTGCATTTATCGAATGGTATTCTGCTATATGATATATCTTCCCCTCAAATACCCAAATTGATTCTAAATGCCACTGTATCTCAAGGTTTCCCCATAATTTCACAAGTTCAAGCTTCTGATCATGAAATATTAATTTTTAATCAAACAAACGGCGAAATCTGTGCGGCCAATTTCTCGACTTTGGAGTTGAAAGGTCTTTCAGCATTTCACCCTCTTGTCAAGCCAACTCAAGAAACTCTTGATGATTTTATACTCAGAAAAGATTCTTTATTCTTAGTTCAATCATGGCAGAGTGCTTTGTATATATATTCATTTGACAATGACCGTTCCTTAGATTATCAAAGTACATATATTTACGGATTTAATCCCATAATGGATGTTAAGTGGGATTATGAAAATTCAACTGTATTCTACGCAGCAGGTCAAGATGGAATTAAAATCGCCAATTATACTCTAAATGATGGTTTCACGTCTCTTGCATATTATCCTAATACAGGATTTGACACATCTTTATTTTGTTCGCAACTATTTTATTCATATCCATATTTGTTCGCACAAAGTTCGCTAAATACTTTAGAAATATTGAATATAAGTAACATATACCATCCCAAGCTGGCGAGCAGATGGAAAATTCCGAGCTTACAGCTATTTGATATGAAAATAGAGGATAAATTTGCCTTTGCAGCAGTAGGTAATGATGGAATTCTTATCTACAATCTCTCTAGGCCCGAATCGCCTGAAATTTTCCAAAATATCACCAATATCGGAAAGATAACCTCCTTACAGATCCATGAATCGGTTTTATTTACCTTGGCAGCGGATTATGGTTTAAAAATATTTGATATTTCGAATATATCGCATATTATTCAGATCTCTTCTTATACTGATGAGACATGCAGATTAGGTGTGCGAGATTTCATCTGGTATGAAAATACTTTATATGCTTTTGGAAGTTTCCCAGGGATTGTGATCATTGATGTTCATTTTCCCGCCCATCCCGTTTTTCGGGCATTTTATGAGTCAAAATACGGATTTGTAAATTGTATAGCCTTAAATCAAACAGAAGGATATATTGGATATCAATCGGGTATATTAGAATACATACAAATGAGTGAATCCAATCAATTTTCATCGATAGAAAGATTTTCTTCTTCTGATGAAATTTTAGCCATTGAAATCTTACCTAAAACAATTCTGGTGGCCAATAAATACGGTGGATTGCTTAGTTTGGAGAGAGAATTTACCTATGACCCTTCAATTCAAGGAAGTATAGTTGTTACAATTACATTCATAATAGGAATTATAATTCTACTCACAGGTCTTAGTATTCAATTCAAAACCAAAGAAATAAGATATAAATTGGACGAACTTCGTACTCATTTTTCCAATCACCTGTATGGTATACCCAGAAATGAACTTCTTGAAGTCTGCAAAATAATAATGCCGTTCAAGAAAGATTTCCACTTTACCCAATATGCTAACCGAATTTTACATGAAATTTTCACTCTTATCAAAGAAGGAAATACAAATGAAGAAGAATCTTCTGATCTTCGACAGAAATTAGACGATTTGTATCAATTTTATGTTCATTCATCAATAGAACTATGCGAGATGATTGCGAGAGGAAAAGATCTCAGCCATGATGAAATGGAACGAATTTTACATGAAGGAGGACATTTAGAAAGAAAAATTTTAGAAAATGTGCTCCCACCTTCACATTTTCTAATATATGGATTAACTCGGAAACTAAAGCTAAAATCCAAAAACGGCCACAATATTTTACGTTAGTAAAAACTGAAGTAAAAACTGAAGTAAAAACTAATCCACAGCTAATTTAAAAGTGATCAAAGTTGATCAGTAAAAAATTGTCACTGAAGTTTTATGTATAATCCTAAACGAATAATAATTAGAATAATTAATTTTTTGATCAAATCTTACTAATTGTTGGTGGATATTTTGGAAATTAAACATTCGAATCGATTTGCTACAATAGATTTCTTACGCGGATTGGCAATTTGGTTGATGCTTTTACTTCACTTATTAATGCGAGTTTATGATAAATCATGGGCTGATGATCCAGCTCAAATGGCACAAGCACGTATAATTGTGATCGTAATTTTGATCTTTGCTCTCTTTTTAGGTGGCTGGTGTGGATTTTTCTTACTTATTTCTTCGATAGGAAATATGATCTCCATGCAAAAACAATTAGCTCGAGGTAAATCCATAGGAGAATTGGTTCTCAAACAAGTTATCGGAGGAATTTTACTGCTTATTTTTGCCTTTCTAACCGAATCTATTATTGGATATCATGGATGGTTAGGTAAATTACCTTGGGAGATTACACCACTCCAAGATCATTTATTTCGAGCATTTCACATGGAAACTATCCATGCTGTTGCATGGTGTGTTATTGTAAATGGATTAACTCAAGGGCTGTTGTCGCTAAATAATGGTTATAAAAAGCACACACGGAATATGATTATATACGGAATTTTAACAATCTTGGTAATTGTTTCTACTACGTGGGTGTGGAAAGGAGTGGCCCAAATTGTACCGGGCTATCCTTTTGCTCAACCTGAAGGTCGCCCACATATAGTTCAATATCCGATTATCGGGCAAAGTACATTGGGAGAATATATTAAATTATTCTTCTTACTTCCATTAGCTGGACATCCAGAGCCAATTTTCCCCTTTTTGGCAGTTTCATACCTCGGAAGTATAATTGGAATTTTCTTATCGCAAGAAAAACCCTCCATTAAATTTATTTTGCATGGAATGATTTACAGCGGAATAGCCGTGATCGTGGGTTTAGCAGGTACCGGATATATGATTGTTACTGGTTCACAAGATATTGGAGTCTTTTTGGGTAATACTTGGAACATTCCCCGATTAGATTGCTGGTTCTGGTGGTTCTTAGTTTTAACTGGCAGTCAAGTTTTCAGTACACTTCTTATACTTCGTGTCATCGAATTTCGGGGAAAAGCAGTTCCATTTGCTAAGAAAACTACCTATTTCCGCAGATTTGGTCTAATTGCATTCACTGTCTATAATTATCAGTTTATTGATTTTATTCCAAGATTTCTTTTTACAAAATTAACTGGAATCGATGCAATGTACAGCAGGGTTAATGGAAACGTGAGTCTCATTTTAATGGCCGGAATTTTTCTCACATGGGCTATTGTAATGTGGCTGTGGGAAAAAGTAAACTTCATTGGAGGGATGGAATGGATGATTTCAGTTTTAGCAAAGTTGATTTTGCCGAAAAAGAGGAAAAGTAAGAGAAATATAAACGAATCTCAAAATAATCTTCAATCTACTGGCTCACAAATCACATTAATGGAAACTAAGAATGAAAACAATGAAATTGAAGTAACGGTAAAGAAGATACCTTGGTGGAAAACTGATAGATTGAATGTAAAGGGAGTTTTATATGATGCTAATTTCATTAATATTATATCCCCCGAAAAGGTTGATCACAAGAATCTGAAGGATTCCAAGCTTTCCTTGCAACTTTCGCTTTTAGCACCTGTTCTTATGATTGCCGGTGTATTTGCTTTGGATATCGCAATTGAATCTATTACCACAGAAGGAAAAAATAAATACAACCGATGGGCATTAATTCTCTCAATATTTGGAATCATTCGGTTTATTGGTGTGTTCATTGCGCTGACTTTCATGTCAGGATTAGCCATTTAATCGTCATTTTTTTGTTTCTATTGCGGGGAATCCTTTTTTTGTAATTCATTAACTTTTTGAGTAATTTTCCCCTTTTTTAAAAGGGAAAAGTAATTTGATTTGATAAGAGCGGTGAAACTGCATTTTGAGCCAAAAAACACAAAATAACTCCCCAGCTAGCATGAATTATAGGGTGTTGGTATGCAAATATAACGAATTGGGTTTGAAATCATTAAATTATCAAGCAAAATTACTTACGAGATTAGCAGAGACCATAAAAAAAATCTGTATTCGAGAAAATATTAAATTACAATCAATTTTAACAACATCTGGACGAATCCTCTGCTTTTTTCCCACTCAAGAAATTAAAAAAGCATGTGAGGTATTCCGATATATTATAGGAATCAAATCATTTGCCCCAGCAATCAGTTCACCTCGTAAAATTAATGTCTTGGCGCAAAATATATCTCAGTATCTTATAAATTGGTATAAATTTCAAAATTATACAAGTTTTTCACTAATTTTAAAAGGAAACACGCGCCTTCTTCCAGATGAGTTACTATTTTTAAGCGAATTAAAATCTAAAATTTCGAGCAAAATAAAAATCAGCGGGATTCCATTATATTTTAAAGACCATGAAGCGGATATTTTAGTTTCAGTCGAAATTAGGAAAAAGGGCACTTATATATATCATCAAGAGATTCCTACACATTTTGCAGGATTCCCCATTGAATCTAAAACTGTTTTTCTACTCCCTTGGAATAATTCGCCAGAAGAACTTCTAGCGGGCATGCTTTTAATGAGGCGGGGTGCGATTGTTATTCCTTTTTCTTTACATTCGAATCAATTGGAAATGTTTCACGATTTTCCCCCGTTACTAAAAGAATTAGCAAAGTATTATGCAGATCCGCTTCCATATCTCACAATTTCTGAATCTGATCTTGAAAAAACCTGCACACTTCTACAAATTTCTGAAAAGAGAGAGAAGGACGCAGTATGGACCATTTTTCTTGAATTTATTTGCCTTTCCAGCATAAAAGAAGCCCAATTTAAAATGAATGATCGTAATTTGCATTTTAAAGGAATAATCCTTCCAAATAGAAATTCTCTCAATTTCTATAAATATTTACAGATACCGATTCTAACCCCATTAGTTGGATTTTCTCAAGATTTCCTGAACTTAATCTTCAATCATTTACTTGAGGAACCAAGCAATTTATCCTTTCATTCTTTAATACTGAACCACATTAGCGATACTTCGAAATTTGAGGGAAATGCCCAAATTTCAAAAATTGATGAAGATGATATGAATTTCAGATTTATTATTGAAAATATTCGTAATTCAGAATCTCTGAAGCATGAATTGTTCAATTTAACCAAAAAAATCAAAATTCACCGAATTTATGGTAGTATACTTCCTTTGAATTAGAAGCTGAAAAATTGAATTATCGTGTAATTGTGTGCAAGCTCAACGAGATAGAATTAAAATCGGAAAATTACAAATCGCAACGCTAATTCGTCTGACCGAAACAATAAAAAAATTTTGTGCTCGTGAGAATCTCCACCACCAATCCATCTTAAATATTTCGAGTCGAATATTATGTTTTTTCCCTACGAATGAGATTATTTCGGTATGTTGAGTGTTCAAATTTATTTTTGGAATTCAATCCTTCTCTCCAACCGTAAGTTCTCCGAGAAAGTTGAGGATATTAACCAACAACTGTATAGACTATTTAGAAAAACGAAGATATTTAAGTTTAATTTTGGGCCAAACGAAGATATTTAAGTTTAATTTTGGATCTTATTTGTGACCTATTATCAATGGGTTAAAGAGTGATCAACGATGAAAAGGAGAGGGTTATCTATCTTCTTAGGAATCGTGTTATCATTCTCGATGTTTTTTATCGGGATTAATTTACCAATAGGAAATGAAGGGCAACAACTTGAGTTTCAAGCAACTCCTCAAGCGAGTACTAGTATTGGAAACATAGGCATTGTTGAAGGTGATGTTCTGTATTATCACTATTGGAATGAATACACGAATCCGGAAGATTACAGCGAGGACGACGGAGAAAATGAAGGAGTCGTTCGAATAGAAGTCCGCGAAATAAACACTAGTTTGAATAAAATTTTCTACGATTTCTATATGATAAACATGACTGAAATGCAAGATGATTGGAACTGGGTATTTTTTAATGAGCAAATGGAAAATGATTCAGCCCGCTGGTTGGAGGATGATTTCGAGTACAATCTATTCAACCATACTATTGTATTTCCGAATAACATAACAGACCTATCTGCGGTAGCTGCAGATGAAAATCTCGACCAGTTGATAATGAATGCTTTCGAATGTTCGTGGATAAATTCTGAATATTCAGACGGTACCAGTGTATGGAATACCGTATACTTTGAAGTTTATCCCAATAATGGTCCGGATATGATGTCAATTTCAATGTACATTAACAAAACCACTGGTTTAATGACATATTACGAGGAAAATGAAGTCAACCATACCATGCACTTGGAATTAGCAGGTTTTGATTTGATAAACTATGATTTCTATATTCCTGACAGCTTCGGTGTTACTCCAGGAGATTGGGTAGACAGATTCGTTCCCGAAGCGGGTGATAGAGACAATCATGAAGAGGATCTTGAACATGGATATTATCCAGATTGGTTGGAATCAAACGATGATTTGGGAATGGCCAGAGATCTCTACAACGATTTCGGAGCCTATCAAGGTAAGTGGTTCGAATTAAACACCTTTGAAAATGATGATTATTACAAATTCTGGGCAGATTCTGGAGACAATATCGAAGTTTATGTAGAATATGCACCAGGTGCCGATGTGGTTCTTTACACCATAGATCCAGGAGATGGTTCTGTAATTGCTAATACAACCGGTGAAGAAGATCCAGACGGTTGGGCTTCCATTTCATGGACAGCAGAGGAATCAGGTTATTACTACTTCAAAATTAATGGTTCTGATGATTTTTGGGGAGATAAATACAACTTTGGAATTATTTACAACGGAGACTGGGGTCCAGAATTCTGGCCAGATCCAAAAGATGGAAAAGAAGATCACGATCGTAATATTTGGATTCACGAGATTGTAGATTTTATATATTATAACCCATATTTTGATGAAGATGTTTTAATCACCAGCCAAGAGTTTTATCGAGAGCCAACGATGCTTCCAGAAGATAAAGCTGGTATTGATCCTATGAGAATAGTAGCCAGAGTGAATAGTTCAAACCCGAACACGGCTGTGGGAGAAGGATGGTTCCATAAAGATATCGATTTTACTTCCACTGATTTCTTGAATTGGTTCGATCCCAACATGATTCTATGGGATGCAAATCTTTCCAGTTATACTATGGATAGCGGAATCGATTGGCTTAAGATAACCGGTGTTGTAAATGGATCAGGAGAAGATTTCTATTTCTTTGCCCAAAAACTACCAGGTGTGGGAACGGTTCGATTCTATCAATCTTACATGGAATTACCAGATGAAGGTAGGAAACAAGAAGTGAGTGTAGTTATTGATTGTTCTGTAGCAGGAACTATGACAGAATCCGCTTCAAACTTAGGGGTTGTCGAGGGCGATTGGTGGACCTACGTGGTTCAAAACGAATGGCGCTACGATGAATGGGGATCAGATATGGAACATCATGAATTTGATGAAAGCGTCATGATGGTCACCTTCACAGTTACTCATATCTTTGCTCTCAATTTCACCACCATGGGCGTTGTTGGAAGTATGGAAGTTCAAATAATCCATAATGACGGTTCGATCGACCCAGAACAGCATTTGGAAGGTTTTCAGCCATTCTTAATTTATGATACACTGAATCCAGTATCGTTCATGACCATGGGAGGTTTAGGACATCTTGAAGGACCGCCCGTTCTTCTACCCGCGATTTCAGATTGGTCTACTCAAGAAACAGCAATGTTAGATATGTTCGCCACAATGCCGGATGGTCCAGGAAATCCAATTGCATGGAATTTCCAAGAAGATACCGTTCGATTGAGATTCGATGGCTTTTTCGATGATACATGGGAACAAGATGGCGGAACCGTTACTGCTCATCGTGATTGGAAACAAGATATTGTCTTGGATGTGAACGAATTCGGAATGACTACCCATTTACGACAAGAACAGAGAACACACGAACATTGGACCTTTGACGATGGTGAAGGAGGCTCTTTCGATGGAAACAGGGAAAAAGAAGAGAGAATTCTGGCATTCATGTCAACCGGCTCTAAAGGGTGTGTTTATGAAACAGATATTGCATCTATTACTGCCTTGCAACCTATGGATACTCTAGTTTGGGAAAGAAGTAGATACCACCCCGCAGGTGAATGGGGACCTGATGATCCCGGAGAAGATCCAGCGGATAAAAGTTTTGATAAAATTGTTATTGGTCAAATTTTATCTGCTTGCGATAAATACGTAGTGTTCCTCGGTGCTCAATTCTGGAAAGGTCCGGGAGATACAGAATATCACCCTCATGAATGGCATATAGATGGACCCGATGGTGATATCATTGGTAATTTCTGGTATTTAGACTCCATCCGTAAGGATGATATCTGGACTTGGATAAACTCAAATATATTCGATATGAGTGTCACGGATTTTGCAACTAAATCTGCTGAAATTATCGAAATTTTGAATTTTGCATTTGCACCAGATGCTAGTATATCTGCATCAGATATTACTTTCAATGGCACAACCTTTGAAGTGGAAAGTATCGAAGGAAATATTAAACACGTATTTAGATTTGCTGTAAATGATAAAGGAATTATGCAGGATATGTTTATGGGCGATTACGATACAACCACCAATGAATGGTTAAATTGGGAACGAAACGTATTAGTAGAAGCACCCAGTGGTTATGATGTTGGCGAATACTTTATGACAGACATTCCAAGCAACTACGTCCCATCATCTGCATACGTGCCACCTTCTGATGATACCACAACTGATGATACTTCAACAGATGACACAGCATCTGATGATACCGCAACTGATGATACAACTCCAATTAACCCATTCGGAAATATTCCAGGGTATACAACAAGCACGGTTTTGATTTTCTCATTAATTGGTGTAGTAGCTCTTACCTTAAAGAAACGAAAATAAATTTCTGATTAACGGAGAATACCCTATTTTTTTCTTTTTTTGCTAATTTTTAGATTTTTTTTCATAAATCTAATAAAAGATAGGCAGATTGTCACAACCATTTTCAATGACACGGCCATTCGGAAGAAGAAGTAAAAAAAATTGCTATGGAATATAAAGAAAAGGAACACAGCAGTTAAATCTTTCACTTTGGAAGTTGATTCTTTTTGATTTTTTTGATTGTTCTTTTACGCGCTTGCTTTAATTTATTCAGTTTGTTCAGTTTTTTGAGCTTTCAGAGCGGCTTTAACATACCTAAAAATTTTGGTAAATTTCAGAATTTTCAAAGAACGGCGTAATTTAATTTGACCTTTCATCACCGATTTAACAGGATTTATTTTTCCCATGGCTAATTTTAAAAAGGTTGCGGTATCGGTGGTGATACGCGCTTTAATTCTTTTCTTAATTTCAGAATAACTTTCATCTTTCTTTTTAATTTCCTCAACCACTATGGTGCCGTTTTTGATATGAACAATTGCGCTGCGCCTATCATCAGTTGCAATAATGAAAATTGAGAGATTTTCCTGCTTAAAATCGGTTTGGAATGGCTGATAGGTATTTAGAATTTGAACTTGATTCCAAATAATCGACGGAAATCCATGTAGTTTTGTTTTCTTTTTTTCAGATCTGGATTTGGTAACTTTTTTTTCAGCTTCCATGCAAGGTGTTATATTAAAATGAATAAAAATTTTACCACCATCCTTCCTTTATCTCAATGAGCATGGAACTGAAATCTTTTGAAGAAAATAACCCCCCAGATATAAAAATCTCCGTAATTTTGCCACATCTAAGGCAATATTGGCCCAATTTAAATGAATCTGATATAAAATTCCATTATCACGGCAGTTATAATGTTTTCATTATATTTAAAAAAACAATCGTGCGGATCCCGGATAGAGATCTAAGAAATCATTTTGGAATCAATTTGCTGGAAAATGAAAAGCGAAAGTTGGATGTTTTGAATGATTCTTGGGTTAAATCACCATTATTCACGCCAAATATCAAGTTTCCCAGAGTAGAAAAAATTCACAACAAACTTCCAATTCCCTTTTCAGCATACAGCATGATACCTGGAGTTTCCTTAGAAAGACTGTATAGAGATTTAGATTTCAAAGTACAAAAAAAAATTGCAAAGGAAATTCGATTATTTTTGGATTTCTTTCACAGCGGAGAATTTCTGGAAATTTATCTACAACATTTTCCTGAAGAAAAGGGTAATTCACCTCAAATTTATAGAAATCATTGGGAAAAGAAATTAGAGTTTGTGAGGAACAAAATTTCCAGGATATTGACTCCGTTGGATAGAAAATGGCTTGAAGAATTGTTTGAAGCGTTTTTAGCTCAATCCGAATGCTTCAAATTCAACCCCACAGTTACCCATGGAGATTTCGATAGCAGTAACATTCTTTATAATCCACAAACGGGTAGTATCTCGGGAATTATTGATTTTGAAGACTGTAAAGTAGGGGATCCCGCTGTTGATATGCTGTTCTATAATGAAGGCCCTCATTTTCAGAACATTATTCGGGATTCTGAATTAGTTGGTTATGACTCGCATTTGAGTGAGAGGTGTCGTTTCTTGTTTGCCCGTACATGCGTTTCTTATTTGGAATGGGGAATAATTCACAATAGAAAAGATATGGTTTCCTATGGAAAGCGGAGATTAAAAGTACTTAAGAATTTATTCCCAAATTCTTAAATTAGCCACAAAATCTTTAGTGCCAGACAGATTTCACTACTACTGGTGGTTTGGGGATCAGACAAAATTTTAGATGAATTGGAAGAAATTGGGGAAGCTACAAAACCCTCACCTTTAATTCTCGCTTTAATTATAATGGGAGTCGATTTAGAAGAATTTATTGCATCATTGACAGGCGCAATCGGCGGATTACCTGAATTAGCTGTAAGAAATGTAATCGGT
>CAYRPF010000086.1:0-12657 GCA_964426185.1 uncultured archaeon
ATATATAGTGTTTACACTATATGCTTAATTAATCAACTAATTTTTCGAATTATTTTCTTAAACCAACAAAGGGATTCGACTATGGATTTATTGGCAGAATTGGAGCGAAACAGTGCCTACGCCCAAAAAATGAATGATGTTAAGCAGATTTTAAGTCAAAAAAAGGTCATTGTTGCTTTTTCCGGTGGCCGAGATAGTGCTTTGTTGTCATATCTTTCATCAAAATATGCAAAAAAGACATTATCGGTATTTTTACGATCTGAGCTGTCATCCAGCATCGAAGCTCGCCAAGCGGAAAATTTCTGCAAATATTACAAAATAAAATTCAAAAATATTCCAATTAAGCTGCTAAATATCCAAATGGTGCAAGAAAACAGCACACAACGATGCTACTACTGCAAGCAATTATCTCTAAGCAACTTGGAGGAAATAGCCGATGAGAAAGGCTATGATTTGGTGGTTGATGGAACCAACTATTCAGATTTAAATCAATTTCGCCCTGGATTACAAGCCTTAAAAGAAAGTAAGGTGGAGTCTCCCTTAGCTTTAGCATCTATAACAAAAAGGGATATCATTGAAATCAGCCGTCTATTGAATCTAATCTCCCAAAATTACTCATCTCAAGCTTGTCTTGCTTCCAGGATTCCCTTCGGAATTCCGATTACTAATGAAATCCTTCAGAAAATTGATAAAAGTGAAAACTTCATTCGTAGCTTATTACCGAATAAGCACTCCCCGATGCGTGTTAGAATTCAAAAACTACTACCCACAGAACAATTGTTAGCTCGGATAGAAGTCGATTCGGAGATTTATAAAGTGCTTTCCAGTACCGAAACTCGCGCAAAAATTGTAAAAAAGCTGCATGAATACGGGTTCACCTATATCACTGTGGATCTGGAAGGCTTTCAAAGCGGCTCCATGCACCGCATGCTGAAAAAATAAGATTGAAATAGAAAACGAAAAAAAAAAGGTTGCCAATCGTTCATTAAGAGAAACTCATGCCGAGTTTGTCCAGTTTCCACGAAGTTTATTGAAAACCTTCATCCTCACGATTGGTTTTCACGCTTAATTCTCAACCAATACTAAGCGCTTGAAGGCAGCCCATCCGGCTAAATCGATTTTGGCCTGTCCCCAAAGATGACCGATGCGTTTATCGATGTAAATCGGGAATTTGCACTCTTCAGTTTTTTTTACCTCGAACGCATCTTTATCTTGGATCATTTCCTCATCAGCCGGAGCTACCACATTCACGACTTCTGTACCACATCAACCTCGATATACTCGCTGAAACACCACTAAAATGGGATTAGCGAATTCTTTGGCTTGTTCTTGCAAGTAGGCACAAGCTTCGTTTGTGATATTCATTGATGATCATATAGTTCAAGGAAACTAAATATTTTAAGTTGTGCATTTTATTTGAACAGTTATAGTAGAAAAGTGGATGATTTTTAAAATTCAAGGATTAATTTGGATACTTATTTTTTTTATTCTATTTTCTTAATTTTCATTTTATTTATGTATTGAAGAATATTATCTGTTAAAACGAAGAATAAGTTGTCTTTGTACATAAGAATCTTCTTTTAGATATTTTCCACAAAGTTTTTATCACATTAAAAATTCGAATTTATATGGTAGGTCGCCATTTAAAGCCCCAAACCAAGATCTTTCGAGATTTTGAGATAGAAACACCTTCTGGTGATGTGAAAGGGATTTCGTATCGTATTTGACAAAGCGAAACGGGGCTATGCAAAAATTGATCCGTACCGAAAAACGGTACGAGTTGGTAAAGAAATTTCTCCTGCTGTTGGCGCAGCGTTGGGAGAAGTCATACTTCTTTACGCATCTAAATACATCCAAAATAATTTAGCAGAACATAAAAATAGTTTGCTTTCGAATTCTCTTGTATTAACAGGGTCGAAAACAGTCGAAAAAATCGAGAAGCGAATTCGAGCTTGTATCATCTGTCAAAATAGTCCGACGATATTGCTTAGATGAGGGAATTCACCTTAGATATAACCTCAGATAAACGATCTTATTTACCACAATTCTGTGGAAAGATACCTTTATCCTTCATGTTTTGCAAGCAATCTGGCAAAATTGAATGTTTTATGGGGTTTCAACTTATATTTACAAAGAATCTTATTGAAATTGGTTACAATTTAGAATATAATCAAAATTTCACCTTTAAGCTTGATAGAGAGAGAATTATAAATCATCACAGCTAATTCATTATTGGACTTCTCAAGTTTTAGGATTTTGGGGAGTAAAATATTAAGAAAAATTGCAGTGAAGTGAAAAAAGTGCCTGAAATGATTGGTTCTGAGTTAAATCAAGAATTTAACAAACAGATTGTTGAAGAATTGCGCTCTGGTTATATCTATTTAGCTATGAGTGCATGGGCAGATGAAAGGAATCTGCATAATTTTGCCGCATTTATGAAAACCCATGCTGAAAAAGAAGAATATAAGCATGCCATGAAATTCGTCAAATTTATCCAAGAAGCTGGAGGTAAAGTAGAATACGGCGCCATTGGAGAGGCAAAGGCGGATTGGGCAGACACTGAAACAGTCCTAAAGGAAGCTATAAAACACGAGCAACATATTACCGCTCGGATTAAATTGCTTTGGGATTTAGCCCAGAAAAACGGTGAAGTATACGCCTATGATATGTTATCTTGGTTCTTAGAAGAACAAATGGAAGAAGAAAATTTATTCGAAGATTTACTCCGCCAGTACGAATTAGTGGGAAAAAGAGATGGTTATTGGGACCATCTCGTAAAGCATCCCTAATTCCATTAATTCCTTTTTTTTAGATTTCATTTTTATATCCAATAATTGATAAAGAAATGGGATTAGATGTCACCGATCTTTCCTGCGGTTATATTTAAAGCTCAACAAATGTTGCAGAAATTCGAAGAAGATGCTATTTATGCCTTTTTGGTAGGCGCTATGATTGGAGCGATCATTGGGAATATAGCTATTCTTTCAGGCAACGAAGGTGGATTTCAAGTAGAAGTTGGAGTAGGTTCTGCTATAGCTGCTGCATCTATTATTTATTTAGCAGGAGGCTGTCTGCTTAAAGAATGTAATGGGATTAATTTTTAACATAACATAGCGATACTAAGCGATAAGAAGGAAAAAAATATTAATACCAGAAAGATTTGGAATAACGCTCTTTTTCTATTTTACATTTGATCCAGTCTTTGGTTCGGTGAATTTCTTCCAAAGTTGATGGTGTGATAAAGTATAAGGTGGGAACTGCATATGCTTGGAGTAAAAGTTTATCTGATTTTTCAAAACTCTCTTCAAGTTTTCCCTCGACAGCCATATTTTTGGTTAATTCATTCTCGGCTAGCAGCCTAAGGTTATTCCTGCAGATTTCTTCCAAATCAGCAATTTGTTCTGTGAGTTTTTGGTATCTGGAAAGTTCAATCCTAACTGGAAGTTCTTCAATCTTTTCCAAAGCTTTCTGGAAATATTGGTGCATTATTAATTCTCTTAGTTCCATTACTGTTTGATTTATTTCTTGTTCGGTTTTCCAGACGGATGCATTGGAATTCATATATTTTACCTATGATTTTTTATGAAAAAATAGGATACTACATTAATTTTAATAAATTGGACTATTTATTTGTTCTTATTTTCTATTTCACGAATTAATCGACATAAGATACTGTGCAACCAAGGAAAACCTCTGATTTTTAACCAGTTGTTTTGGGGGTTTTCCAATTCTATTAAAAGTTTTTTGAATGTTTTTAACCAAATAGATAATTCTTCGGCAAATCTTGCAGAATAAGGCTTATTAGGTAATGAAAAAGGGCTTAAACAGTAGAGTCTTTTCCCATTCCAGCGTTTTTCTTTGATTTCGATGTATTTCTGGTCCACCAAAACTTGAAGATGACGGGAAACTGTACTTTGGGATATATCTAAAACGCTGGAAAGGAAATTTTGTGTGACGCTTGTTCCCAAAAAAAACCAACTCAAAATTATATCTCGCTTTTCATCCCCGGTGGTAAAAATGTAGTAATTCTTCAAAACTGTGATGATTTCACTAATTATCGGAGGAATTTGCAGTTTATCCAATAAAGCACTGGTACCGGTAATAGACCAGGCTTGTGTTTTTTCTATGGGAAATTGTTTGGGGAGTTCTTTGTCTGGTAAATTTTGCGGATTAGTGTCTTTTGATAATAAATTTAATCGGGCTTCTAAGAAGGAACATAAATCTTTAATTCGTGTTGGGATCGCTGAAAAAGGACCTTTTAAGGAATTAATCTTCGGTGAGGTGATTAATCGCAGCAATTCTTGTTTCAAGGTTAAAGTTCTTTGAAAAATCTCTTGATATGGATAATTCAATCCTAAATCATAATTTACCAGAGTATATTTATAGGTGTGGGTTTTGGGAATCATTTCCCTGTTAATCCAACCACGGATAAGATAAGATTGAAGTTTCTCGGAAATTAAACCGGTAGAATATCCAGTGATTTTTTTTAGCTCTTTTTGAGTAAGGCAGTGGTATATCTGGAAATACATAAGAAAAATTATATCTGACTCTTCTTTCTGCTGAATTCTGCCGATTTTAATAAAAAAATCACGAATCAGGGTAAATTTAGCTGCAAATTCGGCTTCAAGGGAATTTGGATGAACGTATATTTTCTACCCTCCAAATATATCGATTTTTTAATTTATTCATACATATGAAACTCTAAAAATACCAATTATATAAATTTAACTGCTTACAATCCGTAATAATACGGATTTATGGAGCTAAAAAATATGAATTTAAAATTCACCAAAATGAATATTTTAAATATGAAGCTTTTCCTTTAATTATTATAATGAATATTTTTACCTACATTCTCCGGCGTCTTCTACAGATTATTCCTATCTATTTTTTGATAATTACATTAGTTTTTGTGGGTGTTAGACTCTTTCCGGGAGACCCCTTCCTGTTTCAAATAAAAAGAATCACTGATTATCAACTTCAACTCTATTTAGAACGTGTGAGATTGCACGGATTAGATCAACCCATATGGGAACAATATAAAATATATTTAAAGAATTTGTTCACCGGAAACTGGGGGGACAGCTGGTATTTGGCAAATGGTGCCCCTGTTTGGCCATTGATAAAGTTTTCCATAAAAAATAGCTTAGAATTCTTGTTATTGACCTTGACTGGTTCTTATTTTATTGGAACGCGCTTAGGAAAGTGGGCGGCGGGTAAAAAAAACCGTTATTTAACTGGTTCCATGCGCTGGGGAATAGTTTTTATGTCTGCCATTCCAATTTTACTGGTAGCGATGATCTCGCAGTATTACATGGGTCAATCCTTGATTTTCTATAAATATACAAGAGGAATAAAATCTGCCTTGATGGGAGATCCCACATATGTCACTGGAATGCGTTTAATCGATTGCATCTTGGATTTAAGATTTGATTTGGCTTGGGATACGCTCTTGCATTATTTAGTTCCAGGGATTACCTTCACCCTTCCGATTATCGCGTTAGTTTCCAATCATACCCGCTCAAGTATGTTGGATGTACTTCAAACTGATTACATCCGCACTGCACAAGCCAAGGGGTGCCCACCGAACTATCTTTTAAAGAAACATGCATTTAGAAATTCTATTATTCCGGTTGTTTCAATTATGGGTATGAGTTTTCCTCTTTTCATTTCAAATTTAATTTTGGTGGAATATCTATATTCATTACCCGGATTTGGAGCTCTCTTTTATTTAGCCTTTAAATTTCTGGATTATAATGTGCTTATAGCCATTACGTGCATGTCGGTAACCATTTCTGTAGCGGGAAATTTCATTGCCGATGTCCTTTATGCCATAGTAGATCCACGAATTAGGTATTAATGAAATGAAAACTGACTTGAATGTTTACTAGGTAGAGGAAAAGGAAGATGGGACGTAAGCGATTTGAACGCTTGATCAAAGGGTCTGGAGCCCTTCATCCTAGCCACTAGACGAACGTCCCTGTGTTATGGAATCATTCTTGGTCATTATAAGTTCAGAACCAAGAATGGAACATGAAAAAAAAGGTGTGATGACATTAAAGTTTTTGGTGTTTCATACGTATTCCATAAAAGGAATTAATGACAAAATACTTAGAGTGACGGAAGCACTTTCGATGGAAGGTGTCAAAATCTGCGTTATCACAGCTGTTTCATTATTAAGAATAGTTTTTTTCTTGTTAATTCTAATAATCCGAAGATATAATAAATTAAGCGATGAAAGAGTATTATGGTTGATATTGTTATGCAGAGTGCAATAACCTGTCCCTACTGTGGAAACAAAAAAACTTACCCGCTTTCTGAGACACTTTGAACCCAGCACTTAGAATGTGAGTTCTGCGGTAAATTGATCAAAGGCCATATGAACCCGCATGGTTGACCTTGAGTGTTCTGTACTTACGGAGATGTGCCTTGAATTGCAATTCAACGGAAAGCTCAAAGTTTTTAATATATTGTACAGAAGTGATGCGTATTCTAATGTAATCATCTGATGAAGAGAAATCTGAAACCCACCTATTGGGAAGTTTCTTTGAGGGAATGCCCATTCGGATTATATATTTTTTTTCTTTATTACAAATACTAATTTCTTCAATTTCTATAATGGCTACTATGATTCAATATCCAACAAGCACCAAAGAGTAGATTATTGAATCTGATTATACTTTATTGTCTGAATGGGATTATTTAACGGGTTTACCTCGTTTTAAACTGATGGAATCAGAATTTTTGTTAACATAGATAAAAAATGAGAAATCCTTTATCCTATTTTTCCAATATTTCATAGGAAAAAACGGAAAATCGGCCTGTATTCCCATTATTCATGCGAATTTTTGGAGATATCTTCCTTTATCTTTAAATATAGAGGAATTACATTATTCAATAACGCATGATTAAAGGTATCCAAATTTCGGACGCTACTGGAGTTCCATTTTATACCAAAATTGGACCATCGATTGGTGATTTTGAGAGTACAATTCTTTCTGGATTAATCTCTGCTATCGGAAATATGAGTAATGTCTTATTTCAGAAAGAAGTGGCATCTATTTCATTTGGTTCTGGCGCAAATACCAATAATATTTTTATTATATCAAAAGAAATCCATGACACCCGTAAAAAGATATATTTCGTATTTTTTGTGGATGGTCAAGAAGACATTAAAATACTCCGAAGAATGGCGACCACGATATTTATTCATACTAAAGAAATTCTAAAACACAAATCTTCTGAATTTAGATATATTTCCACAAGAATTGATAAAGTTTTTAGTTCTCAATTCGCAGAGCTTGCCCTGGTAAGGTAAGAAAAATTTGATGGGTAAAAAATGAAATAATCATGCGACCAACAAATTGATGAAAGATAACCTCTTCGCTTAACTTGCTTAACCTCGGCAACCCCAAAAAAGTACAACCTCCCCGCTTAACTCAACAAACAAACCCCAAAAAAACAATCAGCAAACAAAACCTTTTTTCAACCAACCAACAAACAAAATTTTTTTCAACCAATAGCAAACAAATTTTTTTCATTTTTAATAATTTATATCTTTCTGAACATAAATTCCAATATTCTTTCTAGTTCTTAAAAGTATTACAAAACAAAAGCAAAAAATCGAAAAAAGAAGGAATACTCAAAATTTGCCAATTTCACCTTAAATGGATTTTTGAAAGTAATTCTCGCGTAAATTGGTGCGATCTCGCCACATATTCCGTTTTTAAACGCATGTCTAGTGCTTGTTGGATTTGACGATATACATTAAATTGGATTCGACTGGGATCCCCTCTTTTTTCAGGATGGGAATGATTTTCTAATAAATGAATACTTTTATCAACCATGTTACTCATACTTTTGTGGTCATCTCCCCCTTTTAGTAACCTTTATGATCACAAACAGATATGGATATGATCCTCAGAATATCCAAACCTTTTTTTTAATGTAATCTTTTGAAAAGATGATCTATGGCGAAGATTGATCTGAAAATTTGCTGTGGGATGAATTGTCTCGCCCATGGTGGACAAGAATTACTCGATTTGGTGGAAGATAATCCCAAATATGAATCATTTATCGATCTTACTTGTGTGGAATGCCAAAATACTTGCGGAGAACGGGGATACAATTCTCCCGTTGTAGTAATTAACAATCAAGTTTATTCTAATATGACCGCACAACATTTGATGAAATTACTTGATAAATTAATTAATGACTTAGTTGCAAAATAAACTGAGCTGTGATTTTTTATGCCTCTGCCCCCTTTGAATATCTTTGAAAAAATGCGAGGACTTTACACCCCAGTGGTGAACATCCGGCGCCACGTGCTCTCAGAAGTTGGCCGCATGGTTGTGGAAGAAAAACCTCCTCACTATATTGAAGAAATACCATACCGAGTAATTCCAAAATCCACACCCACCTATCGAGAATCGGTTTTTCGAGAGCGAGCCATTGTCAGAGAACGGATTAGGCTGGCATTTGGAATGGAACTTAAGGAGTACGGTGCTCACGGACCGATTCATGATGACGAAGTGGCCGAATGCATGAAACCCGTAAAAATACTCACACGTCCCATCGTTAACGTCATTAAAATCGGCTGTGAACGCTGTCCAGAAGAATCATATTGGGTAACTAATTTATGTCGCGGCTGTATTGCGCATCCATGTGTATCAGTTTGCCCCAAAAACGCTGTCTCTATTGTAAACGACCGCTCGGTCATCGATCAGAATCTTTGTATTCGATGCGGGAGATGCGCTCAAGTTTGCCCCTATAATGCAATTTCTTATCGGGAAAGACCGTGTTCGGCTGCTTGCGGTGTAAAGGCAATAAGCTCGGATTCAGAGGGGTATGCTCAAATTAATTATGATCGGTGCGTATCATGTGGGCTTTGTGTTGTTTCTTGCCCCTTTGGAGCAATTGCGGAGAAATCTGAAATTGCACAAATAATTTCCGCTTTGAAATCAAGTCAACATGTTTATGCCGAAATCGCACCTGCCTTTGTTAATCAATTCGGACCGTTAGTTTCACCCGCAAAATTAGTGGTTTCTTTAAAAAAGATGGGATTTCGAGATGTAATTGAGGTAGCTGCGGGAGCAGATCGGGTAGTTTTGCAAGAAGCTCGGGAATTATTGGAGTTAATTCAAGTCAAAAATGGAGAGAAAAACGAGGGTGAAAAAGGGAAATCCCCAAATATAATCAGGAAATTTGTCGGCACAAGCTGCTGCACAGCGTGGACAATGGCGGCTGAACGAAATTTCCCGGAATTAAAAAAGCTGAATATCAGCGAGTCTTTTGCTCCAATGGTCGAAGCTGCCAAGCTTATTAAAGCCACAGATCCGGAAGCTATTGTAGTTTTTATTGGACCTTGCATAGCTAAAAAGGAAGAATGTTTTCAACCGGAAGTAGCGGAAGTGGTTAATTTTGTCATGACTTTTGAAGAATTGGCAGCCATGTTTCAGTCCTTTTTAATTGATCCGACAAAAATAGAACCGCAGAAAGATCTTCATGATGCTTCAACATTGGGGCGTGGTTTTCCGGTAGCTGGAGGAGTGGCTGCGGCAGTAATTAAACAGGCACAGAAGATATCTAGTGTTCCTCTTGATATCCCTTATGCTGCGGTTGATACCTTGAAGGATTGCATGAGTTTACTGAAGAAATTGGAAGGTAATAAGGTAGTTCCTGCCCCCTTATTAGTGGAAGGAATGGCATGTCCATTTGGATGTGTTGGAGGTCCAGGGACTCTCGCTCCAATAAACCGGGCTCGTCGTGCGGCTCAAAAATACGCTAAGGAAGCGGATCACCAGTATCCTTCAGATATTTTACTCTAATTTGCTTTTTGCGGATATTTTTCTTTTTTTTTAAGTGTATTTAGAATTGTTTTGCGTAATTTATTCATAGAAAATGGTTTTTTGAGGACATTATCAAATCCAAATTGCTGATAATTGCCCATAATTTCCTCATTTGAATAACCACTGGCCATAATTGTCACTATCTCGGGATAAAGGGATTTCATTTCGAGTACGATTTCTTTTCCACCTAATCCACCTGGAATCGTTAAATCTAAAATGGCTACTTCAAATGGGTGCCCCTTTTTGAGTGCTTCCTTAAAAATAACTAAGGCTTCACTTCCTTCAGATGCATAAGAAACTTCACACCCCCATTTGTTCAATATTTTACTCAAAGTTATTCGTATATCTTTTTCATCTTCCAAAATTAAAATCTTAATGCTTGGAAATGGTTCCTCACTTTCTGACTCCGAAATGGAAGTATCTGATTGCGTTGAAATTGGTAGGTAGAAGAAAAAGGTGGAACCAAAACCAAGTTTCGAAGAGAATCCGATATACCCATGGTGTTTTTTTATAATTGAATAACTGGTTGCCAATCCCAGACCGTTCCCTTTAGGTTTTAAGGTAAAATATGGGGTAAAGATTTTATTTTGATATTGTGGATCGATTCCAATGCCTTCATCTTGAATTTCGCATTTAACGTAATCTCCTGCTGGAAGGGGTATTTTAGAATTATTATCTAAATGTTCCGTAATGGCTCGAATAGTTATTAATCCGCCCTCCGGCATTGCTTGCTGTGCATTGATAAGGAAATTATTTAGTACTTGAGTAATTTGACTTTCATCGATGTCAACATCCGGTAAAGGTGAATTGATGTCAATAGTTGCTACACATTTGCTTCCATGCATGGTGAAATCTACCGAATCTTTGATGAGATGTTCTAAGTTTGTCCTTTTACGAATCGGCTCTCCTCCTTTTGAAAAAGTTAACAGTTGATTGGTAATTCCTCTCGCACGGGTTACTGATTTTTCTAGTAATGAAAGTGTTTCGTTTACGTATGGAGGTAAATTTTCTTCCATTTGTAGTAAATTTATGTTTCCTAACAATCCCATGAGAATATTATTGAAGTCGTGGGCAATCCCTCCTGCGATTATCGATAAAGATTCCAATTTCTGTGCTCTTAATCTTTCGGCTTCTTCTTTTTTTTTTGTTGTTTCATCTTCAAAAATAAAGAAAGCATTTTTTTCATTTACTTTTACCAAATGGATAGATAATTGAAGAATTTGTCCTGATTTAGTTCTAACATGGATTAATTTTGATTTTTTGTGAATTTCTTCAAAATTTGAAACGATCTGGTCCAAGATGCCCTTTATTTCTGATCTTTCCATTTCGTTGATAAAACAAAAGTTAAACCAATCATCTAGGGTTTTCAATTCGTCTTTTGTGAATCCCATTAAATCGCGAAAAGCTTGATTAGCATATACTAAAATATCTGGAAAAGTTATTGAAACAATTGCAAATGGTGATAAATCTGCTAAAACTCGAAATTCTTGAAGTTGATTTTGTATCTGTGTGATCATTAAATTGAAATTCTTCCTTAGCTCTCGAAGTTCCGCCCCCCCACCAGCATGTTCGATTGGATTATAACGACCTTTTCTGACTGCATTGGTTTGAGTAATGAAGGAATTGATGGATCGAGTTAGAGAATTTGCGGAATTAAGAAAGAAAATAGTTAAAAGTAGTAAAGAAAGAAGACCAATTCCTAGGGTAATTGTTGAAATCCGCTGAAAATTTTGGTAAATTTCTGATGAAGGAACAATTATGCATAATGTCCAATCCACGTAATCATTTTCAATTTTTTGGGAAAAAACATACTCCATCGAATCTGAGAGAAGATAAATGCTATTCTTTTCATCATAATCATTGAAATTGCTATCAGCTGTGAAATAATTGATTGATTTCTGGTGACCTGTTTCATTTAAAAAATCAATTAGATTGCATCCAATATATTTTCCATTATCTGTTGCAATTATTCTGCTAGTTTGATTGAAATTTTCAACTAAAAATGCATTTCGACTGTTGTTTTCAGACAGAGGGGAAATCAAAGATGATATTGAACTTAAAGCAATATCTGTCCCAACCATGCCGATAATCGAGCCAGAATCATTAAATATTGGGCATAAGAGGGAAATCATCCAAATTTTCATAAAATCTTCATCAAAATGGGCTTCTTCAACAACAAAACTGCCTATTTCAAGAGGTAGGTCATACCATCTTTGATTTGCATTTTGGTATGTACTTTTTGGATAATATTGAGTGATAATTGAACTTCCATTCCTATAAGTCAACGTTAGATTTCCCATTGAGATATACGCCACGTATATATTGTATATTTCAGGATTGTTTTTTAATATATTAGGAAACCAATCTAAAAATTCTGATTCATGAGCCGCAATTATATTCGGGTTAACGGCAAGGTTTTGAGATATGCGACTGGTTCTAATCATTATTTCTGTTATTGAATCTTCATAATGTGCGATTATTTCTTTCATTTCAATTTCTTTAGCTTTCCATTCTAAATCTTGCACTCTGTTGATAAAATAGGATTGAGTGATTATGGTGGTTAATAAAATGGGTAATAATCCAAAAATCACAAAACGTTTGATAATAGGTAATTTAGAAATGCGTTCACTGATAAAAAATGAATGAGAATTAGATTTTTTAACCATTTTTCCCAAACTCTTGTTTTTGCGGTTATTCTTCAATTTTTTTGCAATTTTTTTACGATCTTCTGATTTAAGAAATGTTACCTTATTATATATCAAATAACAAATTAATTTCCTCCTAAATTTTTTTTGTTCTTCTTAAAATT
>CAYRPF010000087.1:0-6088 GCA_964426185.1 uncultured archaeon
AAATTCCCATTTCAGATAATGAAGTAAAGGCGGCATTTCAATTTACTTCTTTGATAATCGACGATAATGGTCCAAGAATTACAGGGGATCCAAGCACACATGCTGCAGCAAAGGAAATAAAGGAAGAATTTCAGAAATACTGCGATTCGGTGGAAGAAGAATCTTTCTCCGTTCATCCAAAAGCATTTCTCGGATGGATTAAGCTGATTGTTGTATTGTATATTATGGCTACCGTTGCATTATGGTTCAAAGTTCCTTTTATTGCAGGAATTCTGATTAGTGTTGGGATTCTTGCTATGGTATTGGAATTTTTTCTATACAAAGAATTTATCGATCCGTTTTGGCAAAAAAAAACAGGGATAAACATTGTGGGAAAAATTGAACCCAAAGGAGAAGTAAAACAACAAATTTTAATCTCTGGCCATCATGACAGCGCGTTTGTTTTCAACTTTTTTGTTCACCAACCAAAACTTTATCCAGTGCGCATCTACGGAGGCCTCGGTTCGGTCGGGCTGTTATGGATTCTTGCATGGGTTTGGGCAATAATCCAATTAATAAAACAGCAAAATCCGGGATGGACCATAGGAATCCAGATATTTTCAGTAGTATCACTGGTTTTCGTGCTTCAAATGTGGTTTTTTCGCGGAAATAAAGGAACCCCAGGCGCAGGGGATAATCTTATTTCTGTGGCAATTGCCAATGAAGTAGCAAAGAAAATTGTCGCATTAAGAAAGCAGGGAAAAGGATTAGAACACACACGTATTTTTGTCTGTAGTTGGGATGGTGAAGAAGCAGGATTAAGAGGTGCTCGCGATTTTGCTAAAAAGCATTACAAAGAATTGACAGAAATTCCCACATATAATTTCAATATGGATTGTCCCTATTACTTGGAGGAGTTCTTCTTTATGACTTCAGATATTAATGGATCAGTAAAACTTTCTCAAGAAATGGCCGAAGAATGCGTTGAGATTGCACATTCTCTGGGTATTCCTTGCACAACTAAACCAATTGCATTTTTAACTGGAGGCACTGATGCTGGAGAAATGGCAAAAATCGGAGTTAAAGCCACAAATTTAATGGGAATGCCATGGGGAAATTCTCAACGAGCATCAGTTTACCATACTCCACGAGATACGGTTGATAGCATCGAATCTCAAGCGGTTTTGGGAGCAATGAAAATTTTATGGAGATATATTGTAAAAAAGGATTCTGAAATATGAATCCCATAATTTTTTGAGTAATGAACCATAATCTGAGCCTAGTTATGAATATTTGGATGGGGATTGGAGCACTTTATATTTTCGCACTTGGAATTCTTTTACTCTGGCATGTAACTCGCCATTGGAATGATATTGTGAAGAAAAAATTTCGAATATCTGAATTGTTTGTTGTTGCCCTTTTTTTCTTTCAAGGGATACAAATATTCACTCTTTTTCACAATTCTGACTCTGAATCAATCCGTTGGCTTTCAATTTTTTTCTGTTCTCTTTTATTTCTGGAATTTGTTATATTATTTGGAGGAAACATTTTACCCAATATCATTAAACAAAGGAAAAATCCACAATTTCGAGCAGAGTATACCTATTATCATTTTTTAGACCAAATGGCACAAACTAAGACAAAGATTAGTAAAAAATCGTTGCTCTTCCGAGATTTAAGCAGAAAAGGTCTCCATTTTATTCAATTTTTAGGCGTGGTATTAATTTATTGGTTATCAATTGCTAATTATCCCTACAGAATTTTAATTGGAATTGAACCAGATGAATTTCGAAATTTTTTCTTTTTCTTGATTAGTGCATTATTTTGGATTATGATGATGATTGGTGATATTACCCGTATGGAGAACTGGCGCGTTCTTCCAAAATGGGCGTGGAAATGGTACAGTGTCTCTTTGGATTATCCTCGGGAATCTTGGACAATAAATGCTGCAACACCCATTCTATTGGCAAATTTAATCTGGACTAATCGAATTTTTCCGATTCAAATACTCTTCATCGCAGTATGGATATCTTGTATTTCTGATGCAGCAGCAGCCCTGGTTGGAAAATTCTTCGGCCAATATCATTTAAATAAAATAGGTAAATTCCCAGAAAAAACATGGGAAGGATTAATTGCGGGAATTCTCACTACATTAATAGGAACTGGTGGAATTCTTTATTTCATACCCACTTCATTTCCACCTTTGGCAATCATTATGATTTTAGGAGGAACAGTGAGTGTATTTGCAATCACAGATTTATATTGCTCTACTTTAAATGATAATATCGTAAACAGCTTAGCCAGTGGAACAGTTATTTGGCTGATTTTTTTAATTTTTGCATAATAACTTGATCGAATTTAAGGAAGAAATGTTTGATGAGAGATTTTCAAGATACTCCTTGGTGGAAGAAAACTACAGTTTATCAGATTTATCCCCGTTCTTTTTATGACAGTAATGGTGACGGGATTGGCGATTTGATGGGTATAATCTCGAAACTCGATTACATAAAAGAAACCGGGTTTGAAACCATCTGGTTTTCTCCGTTCTACGATTCTCCCCAACGCGATTTTGGTTATGATATTCGTGATTATCGAAATGTTGCTCCAGAATACGGAACCCTGAAGGATGCAGAAGAATTAATTGAGCAAATCCATGTTCGGGACATGAAGATAGTCATGGATATGATTTTGAACCACACCAGCGACGAACACCCTTGGTTTCTGGAATCCAAAAAAAATCGAGATAATCCTAAAAGAGATTGGTACATATGGCGTGATGGAAAAAAACCGAATGGAAAAGCACCTCCTAACAACTGGATATCTCAAATTGGAGGCTCAGGTTGGCACTATGATTCTAAAACGGATCAGTGGTATTGGGCAGCATTTTTACCATTTCAGCCAGATCTAAATTTCCGTAATCCCGAAGTTCAAGAAGAAATGTTAGATACCATGCGGTTTTGGTTAGATAAAGGAGTTGACGGATTTCGATTGGATATATTGGGTTCACTTTTCGAAGATGCAGAATTTCGGAATAATCCATTTACCTTCAAACTTTTACCCTCCGAATCCGATCCGGGCATGCTTTTTAGATCGGCCGAAATGACGATAAATCATCCAGATACCATTGCATTTACGAAGCGTTTGCGGGCATTAACTGATGAATACTCTCCCGATCGTTTTATGGTAGGAGAAGTATTCGGTTCATACCCAACTATTCGAGAATTTTGTGGAACGCCCGATTCTCCAGGAATTCATTCTGTTTTTCAATTTCAAACCTTGGAAACACCATTTTCCTATAAGGGTTTTACCCGATTATTGAAGGAAAGTGAAAAATGGTTTTCCGAACCATATGTGCCAACTTGGGCCTTTTCAAATCACGATCGCACCCGCAGGATCTCAGTTTTAGGCAATGATATAAGAAAGGCTAAATTAAACGCATTTTTCCAATTGACGGTGCGTGGGGTTCCTTACATTTATTATGGAGAAGAAATCGGTATGAAACAAGTCGATATACCCTTTTCAAATGCTCAAGATGGTCTGATATCCAAATTCCAAAAATATCCATCATGGATGTTGAGTTTACTGCAAAAACTTACCACCGGAGCGATTAACCGTGATGGTTGTCGAACTCCCATGCAGTGGTCTGCCTCCGAAAATGCAGGCTTTACAGCTCCATCAGTGAAACCGTGGTTACCAGTAGATCAACAATATGCTGAAATAAATGTAGAAAAAGTCAGACAGGATCCTGATTCTATTTGGCATTTTTATCATCGAATTTTAAAACTAAGAGAAAAAAGACCGGTATTGGCAGCTGGCGCTTTAGAAATCTTGAAATCAGACACATTACCAAAAAAAATCTTAGGATATAAACGGTTGAAATTATTTGACAGTCACAGCGAAGAAATGTATATCTTTCTGAATTTCTCCAATAAGGAGGTGAAATTCTCAAATATATTTGGAAATTTAAATTTATTGGCATCTACAACGATTCATTCCAATCCTCTTAAGGAGAACAAAATTTTTCTTAGCGGGTGGGAAGGAATAATAACGGAGAAGATCAAATAAATCTCCGCAGACCACAGATCTTTTTTTTCCGCTATAATTCTTTCTTAATAATTAAGGAGCCAATGGGCACGTTAAAGTATGCAGCCACAACCTCGCATTTTGCTTTCAGTAGAAAATACAGCGATCCTTTCGGCCGATTTTCAGATTCATGCGAAATACCTTCCAGTGACTCGAAATTACCCTGTCCTTTAGCGAGGATCAAATCGGATGAATGAAATGCTTGAGAAAATTCTGGGGAAACTTCCTCAAAAATCACTCCAGGACATGCTGAACCTTCAACCACATTACAAATACTAGTGATCCCGATCTCTTCCGCTTCTTTTAGGGTTATATCATTAATTGCCGGCCCACCCCGCACTCCATAAAAAATTCTCTTAGCGGGATAGTGTTTCTTCAGATATTCCACAAAGATTTTATCAAAAACTGCTTCACCGCAATTGTCACCGATGATCATGATTTGAGAACTTTTTTCCAAATCCGCTTCAAACTCATCTAAAATTTCATCAGGAATATGAAGCTCGTTTATTTTTTCTAAATCTTCCCATAAATCAGAATTATACGGAGCACCAAAATCAATAGTATTCCCAATAATCATAAATTTGACCACCAATTGGAGGGGATCTTGACTTTTAGCTAATTGAGCAGTTAATGAAGGAATAAGTTTCAGCACACGGTTGTTATCACGTTGTTTTATTTTTCTATAAGGATCAATCTCATGAAGATATTCAGCTAATGTGTCATACACAATTTTCCCGTAATATGGAAGTTTGGTTTGATTTTCTTTTATTATTTTCTGCATTACGGCGCGTTGAATATCAATAATTGCATGATTTTCCATTTTAGGTTTCAATTTTCTTGCATTTTTCAAAACTTGGTTCAATAAACACGGAAAACATTCAGCATGGATCTTCATTCTTATTTTTCTTAAATACACTCCCGCATAAAAATTACCCTTTCTTAATTCTGCCTTCACCCATGAAGCTCCCACAATTATAAAAGGAAATTTATAGAGATTTTAAATAGAAAGAAAATTTGGTTTAAATATGAAGACCCAAACCCCTCGAAAATTCAGCATAAAAGAAATTCATGCGGCGGGATTGACTTTGGAGCAAGTACGCACTCATAAATTATTAGTGGATAAAAGAAAAAAAGGAATGAGTGCTGAAAACATCTCTTATTTAAAATCTCTTGGAATCCCCCCCCAATATACCGGCCCAATCCCTCAACCACGTGTGAAAAAAACACAACTTCCTAAACAAAGAAAAGCACACGTTAAAAAGCCAAAACAAGTTACAAAATCGGCGGCAAAACCTGCAGTTAAACCAGTGAAAAAAGCGACTACTAAAACGACAACCAAGCCTACAACCAAGCCAACCACCAAAGTAACCACGAAACCTAAGGCTAAGGCAAAAACAGAAACTAAGCCAGCACCTAAACCAGTAACCAAAGTTACCACGAAACCTAAAGCAAAATCGGAAACCAAACCAGTAAAAGTAGAAGAAAAAAATTCATTTAATAAAATTGAATCAAAATCTCTCGATCCAAAGGTACAAGAAGCAATCGCCAATATTTTCCAAGATACTCCCCTATTTTCGAAAAAGGCCGATTTACTTGAAGCGATTGAAAAACATACTGCAAAATTAACCGAATTAAAACCCGATCAATTATTAAATCGATTGAAGAACGAAAATATAATAAAGTACTCTCGAACAGCCCCTCGAGGATATTCACTCAACTAAATATTGATTACAGTGGATTTAGAGAATTAATTATTTTTTTCTTCCCATTTTTATCCGATTTTTCTTAAAAACCAAATTTTTTTCAAAATTAGTTATCTGCTGAATCAATGATATAAGGAAAAGAAAAAAAATCTAAGAAATCAAATATGAGATAGAAATCCTGCATTCTTTCGTTTATTTTCATCTGATTTTTCGATATAATATAATCAAAGAGAAGGCAAAAACACCCAAGAAAATTCCTGAAGAATATCCCGGAATTTTAATACCCCCATTTGAATCATCACTGGTCGTATCATCGGTGCTCG
>CAYRPF010000087.1:6188-12066 GCA_964426185.1 uncultured archaeon
ATCATCACTGGTCGTATCATCGGTGCTCGTATCGTCTGAAGGTGTTTCTTCCACTGGTATCTGCACCAATTGTTGAAAAGGTAGGAAACCTGGCTGATATATCGTAAGATTTAAGTTAGCTAACTTGGTGGAATTAAATTCCAATCGCAGTGAGCCGTTCTGAGCAGTTAATCCTTTAAATAAAACCGAACTTTGATTCGTCACCGTGACTATGGCATTCGCAAGCGGTAAACCATTGCTTTCATTAACTTGAATATCGGTGAATTCCGGAGAATTATCTAAGGAAACATTCATGTGTTTTGGAGCATCCAACCACAGACGAACTTCTGGATCACCCATCAAATTAAATTGCTTTAGGGTCTTATTCTCCCAATCCGGAAAATACGGTCGATCCGCATTATAATACAAAGGATTGGCGCGGTCGATTACGTAATCTTCTTTGGCATGAGCGAGAGCTGCACCAGGTTGACCGTATGTCACTAATTGTTCAAAAAACCGATAAGTTAATCCATCACTGTACCAACCCCCGAAA
The DNA here is from genome assembly GCA_964426185.1 of uncultured archaeon. Lineage (GTDB taxonomy): Archaea > Asgardarchaeota > Lokiarchaeia > Sigyniarchaeales > Promethearchaeaceae > Harpocratesius. Next base: position 6,721 of record CAYRPF010000087.1, read on the forward strand.
TCTCTTTCAAACCACTCGTCTTCACCCCAAACAACCTGACTACCTCCAATTGACCCAATACCCACGGTTTTTAAAATAGTTTCTGTTAAGCAATCTTGAGATTCATTAAATGTTCCCACGCTACAACCGCCCAAATAGTAAAATCCTAAGTTACTAATAGAAGAAGAATAATCTGAATAAGTGGAAATAAAGGGAATGCTGATAGTTTCATCCACTGCAGGTGCATAATAATCAGTCCCATTTCTGTCGAATAATCCATCTCCATCATAATCTTGCGTAAAGAGAGTTCTATACATCGCGGTTGGATTACCATGTCCTGCAATTGCGCCTAAAGCAAAACCCGAATTTAGTGCATCTATTAAATTTTGTTCATTCAGACTTTCGTTTACAGGATAGTTTGTGGGAGCTAACCCTTCTGTTTCACCGAGAAACCATCTGGAGCCATTTACCACTCCATGCAAAAGGGTATCATCAACATAGTGGGTAAATCGGTTATAATCAGCACCTAAATAATCTGGTTCTGAATCATTATCCCAATCTTCGTCGAAAAATAACTGGGCACCCGCCATTAATGTACTCCCAAACCAATTTCCTTCGGGAGGCGTACTTTCATACTGCACAATTCTGTGGGCCAACTGCCGTATTTCTTCATCAGAATTTCCCGATAACCGCCCTACATATACTTCTGGGTGATAATCAATGCCATCATCCAATTCGCCCCAGATTCCGTTGTGATTACTGTCCCAGTCGTGATCCAAATCGCTGTAGTAACTATCGCAACTTACGAAATCTCCATCGTATGGATAGTCTTCAGGAGCATAAGCCTCCCGGGACGGAATTTCATCCACATCACCAGCCAGTAAAACCCATTTTGTTTGGTTGTGGAGATAATAGTTTTCGATGCAATTTTTTATTTTAGCCGCCAAATCAACTCCAGAATATTGCGAAATTATTTCGCTCACCGGCATTATTAGCGCGGGTTCACCTTTTTGACTTTTCCAAGATGCTAATGATTGTAGACTTTCAACATAATCATCCGGGGCAATGATGAGATATGACACTATTTGTTCCAAATTTTCTGCACCTTTCGGCCATTCAATTTGCACTTTAAGCGAATTTAATGGATTTTCGCGGTTAACCGGGATTAAATTATCATCTACCACTGGAAGAACTCCGGCTAAGAGAATGAAACATCCAAGTAAAACACTTAGCCTTGAATTAGAACGGGAAAAGTGTTTTTTAATTTTATGGATAATTTGCGCCATAATTCAGCAAAAATATTATTTTGAACCTTAAAAAAAGCTTCTGATTGGTTATAAAAACACATTCGCCTCCGAAAAATTAAATATTTTCCCTTTTGTAACCACATGACATCAAGAAAATTTATCCCCTCAGATTAGGTTTAATAAATATGACCCCTACTCAAGAAATTACACTGAATTTTATACGTAATCAAATTATTGGACGGGATTATCGGTTTTCGACCCCATTTGGATCCCGACTTTTAACATATGCCGATTTCACAGCCTCGGGCAGGGCTCTTAATTTTATCGAAAAATTCCTTATTCATGTGCAACGCTCTTATGCTAACACACATACTGAAGACGATGCCACTGGTCGCACCATGACTGGATTACTGCACCAAGCAGAGCATATGATTAAGCAGGCATTTAATGCAGAAAATGGATATTGTATAATTGCACATGGAACGGGTAGCACTGGTGCAATTTCTAAATTTCAAGAAATTATTGGGGTAAGAGTTGCCCCCGCCACCAAAGCCTTGTATCAACGGTTATTAGAACAATACTTTGAAGATCATCCTGAAATACGCAATTTATATCAAGAAATGACCGCATTCCTCGAAGCACACAAACCAGTGGTCTTTATCAGCTCGTACGAACATCACTCGAATGAAATTATGTGGCGCGAATCTTTTGCCGAAGTAATCGAAATCGCGCTTCTTAAAGATGGAACTCTCGATTTAGAATATTTAGAAAGAGAGATTTCCGATCCCCGCTATAATAATCGCCTGAAAATCGGATCATTCTCTGCAGCTTCAAATGTAACCGGAATTGTCAGCCCAGTTTACGACATTGCTCGAATTTTACACCGACATGGGGCTATAGCATGCTTTGATTTTGCCGCCAGTGCACCTTATGTTAAAATAAACATGAATAAGGATGATGAAAGTTATTTTGATGCGGTCTTTATTTCGCCCCATAAATTCTTGGGAGGCCCCGGCGCCACCGGCATCTTGGTATTTAATGAATCGCTATATGATACTTCTTTACCCCCCACGTTTGCAGCGGGTGGTACCGTTGATTATGTTAGCCCATTTGCGGTAGATTATACCAAAGACATTGAAACAAGGGAAAAAGCAGGCACACCAGGCATCATTCAGACTATTCGAGCCGCATTAGCCATAGATCTAAAGGATCATATCGGTATTGAGGTACTGGAGGCTAAAGAGAGAGATTTCTGCCGACGAGGAATGGAAAAATTGCAAAAAATCCCAAATGTGGAAATTCTCGGTAATCCTGATCCAGACAAACGAATTCCCATCATATCATTTGTGATCAGACACAATGATCGATACTTGCACCCCAAATTCAGCACCAAGTTGCTCAATGATCTCTTTGGAATCCAATCACGGGCCGGATGCAGCTGCGCGGGAGTATACGGACACCGTTTGCTGAATATCACTCACCCTCAATCAGAAAAATTCCGTAAGCTGGTACAAAAGGGATTCATGGCAATAAAACCAGGGTGGACTCGGGTCAATTTCCACTACTCCTTCACAGAAACCGAATTCCAATTCATTATTGATGCGATAGAGTTCGTGGCTAAGTATGGATATAAATTCTTACCTTTGTATAAAATTGACCTGCATACTGGAGATTGGTTTTATCGTAACTTCGTGGATAAGGATCTTTCTTTTCGGCCCACTATCCAAAATGTATTGAAATTGGCCCAACGGGACTGTTTCGAGGCCGAACCAGTGAATATGGAAAAAGAATTTCGGGAATATTTGCAATTCGCTCATGATAAAGCTTTGAAATTGCCCGAACCAAAAATGGAAGATTATAAAACCTTTGGAGATCCATTAGCAGATGAGCTGCAGTGGTTCTATTTCTGCGATTCCACCTAAATTCTCACATTTTTTTGGGCATTTTTTTGGTAATTTATGGAAATTTAATAAACGATTCGCCAATGATTGATAACCCAAGATAAGTAATTTAGGATAATAGATATATGAATTAAATATATGAAATTGCTATTGCCGACCTATTTATGGGCTTCATTTTTCATCGGGTTTTTGCTTTTCTCTCCTTATCAAGCGCTAGCCATCGAAAGTTCTAATCTAATTATTAATAACCTTGAAAACATTACCATCAAGGTTGGCGTTTACGAAAATTCTCCCCTCAGTTTCCAAAATGAACAAGGCGAATTTGATGGGATTTTTCCTTCTTTGATTAAAAAAATTGCCCAGTTGGAAGAATGGAATATCCAATTCATGTTTGGGAATTTTAGTAGTTTAATGAATGCGTTGAATAAATCGGAAATTGATCTGCTCGGAGTGGTGGCTTACAGTAATGAACGAGCCGAATACTTAGACTTTAACACTGAAAATGTTTTAACTAATTGGGGAGAGATTTTCATGTATAAGGGTTCAGGAATTGAAACATTTTTGGATATAGAGGGAAAAAAGATTGGAGTTCTGAATAACGATATCTATTATATCGGCGAAAACGGGCTTAAATATTTATTAGAATCCTTCGAAGTTAACTGCACCTTTCAGATCTTTGAATCATACGACGAGATTTTCTCCGCAATCAATCAAGGCGAAATTGATGCTGGTGTAGTAAATCGACTTAAAGGAGCGGAGTACATAAAATATGATAACATCCAAAAAACCAACTTAATATTCAATCCGATTTCTCTTTATTTTGTAACCCCAAAGAATAGCACCAATTCAGGACTAATTTTATCCAGAATTGATGATCATCTAAAAACTATGAAGCAAAATCCTAATTCAGAATATTATCAAATCCTATCTCGTTATTTAAACACCAATATCACCCGCACAATCATCCCTACTTGGCTATTAGTGTTATTTTTCGGAATTATTGCAATCGCAGTAATCGGAGTTAGTTTTTCATTTATATTAAGAAATCAAGTTAAAAAACGCACTATGGAATTAGAACAATCTCATGAAGCTTATAGGAAAAGTGAAGAGAAATTACAACGGTCTCAAAAATTGGAAGCTGTAGGACTGCTGACTGGTGGAATTGCTCATGATTTCAACAATATTTTAACCGTGATAAACGGATATTCCCGTATGCTTCTGGAAATGGAAAATTTAGATTCTGATGTATATAAAAGCGTACAAGAAATCTTAAATGCTGGAGAAAAGGCATCTTCGCTGACCAAAAGATTATTAACTTTCTCTAGAACCACATTTAGTGAATTAAAAGTAATGGATATTAATCAACTTCTTTTAGATTTGGATAAAATGCTGCATCGGTTAATTAGCGAGGATGTCGAATTAATTTTAGATCTGGAAGAGAAACAGTGCCTTGTTTTAGCTGATTCCACCTCAATCCAGCAGTTGTTGATTAACTTGGTGGTAAATGCTAGAGACGCTGTGGGACCTCATGGAAAGATCCAAATTCGTACTCGCAAGGCTGATATAGATACGGTAAAGATTATAGTGGAAGATAATGGTATCGGAATGGATCAGAATATATTAGACCATTTGTTTGAACCATTTTTTACAACTAAAGAAGTAGGGAAAGGAACTGGACTGGGTCTTTCCACTGTTTATGGCATTGTAAAGCAATTAAAGGGCAATATTGAGGTGAAAAGCCAAAAAGGTAAGGGCTCCACATTTATCATCGCTTTACCGTTGGTTAAAATGGATTCCAGATCCATCGAATCAAATGAAAAAGTTGACCAAAAAAAACCGATTGGCTCCCAAAAAAAAATTTTATTAGTGGAAGATAATAAATCCGTGCTAAAAATAACCCAGAAAATTCTTGAAGGCGCAGGATTCCAAATTTTCACTGCTAGAAATGGAACCGAAGCCTTAAATCTAATTAAAGCAGGTAATATTCAGTTTGACTTGGTTTTGAGTGATATCATCATGCCCGTAATGAATGGGGTTGAATTAGAAAAGAAATGTAGAATAATAAATCCGAAGCTGAAATTTCTCTTCATTTCTGGTTATCCCGCAAAAAAAGTCGAAGAAAGAGGGATCCCATTCGACCCCTCTCGCCTACTACAAAAACCCTATTTACCCGCCGATCTTTTACGTAAAATATCCGAACTAATTGCCTAATAAAATTT
>CAYRPF010000088.1:0-1765 GCA_964426185.1 uncultured archaeon
CCACTAGTGATAGAAGAGACGCTAAAGATATTAAACCAACAGAAGCACCTGGAATACTGGATAGGCTGAAACCGCCCTTTAAATTCCGTTCTTCTCCCACTTTACCTTCATTAATTTGTTCTGCAGTTGGTGGTTTATATCCTTCTCGAACAAGGGTTTGGGAAATAGAGAGGCTGACTGTTTCACCGTCGATGGCTACATCAGGAAATTCTTCATTATCAAAAGTAATTAAAATGTCGCCGTAAACCGCAAAAGAACCTAAAATCATATCGCTGTCATATTCTAGCGCAATGGAGAATGAAGCTCCAGAGTTATCATAATCTATTCCTAATTCGGCTAACTCTTCATCAAAATCGTTTTCTAAATCTCCATCAGTGTAATTTATCAAGTCATCCACAGCATCAAAATCAATTCCGTTTAAATTCCAAACAAAAGAAATCGCTTGTTTATCTACATAGAATGATGAAATTCCACCAATTTCCATTAATTGAGAAATGGAAAACCCTAAGAATTCTATATCTTCATTTTCTTGTTCGGCGTATGCTTTAGCAAAATCATATACTTCTAATCCCCAATTATACCAATCTTCAAAACTAAAATCGGTAGGATAACAAAGTTTTACGTTGGAGATCATTCCAAATATTGAACCTAATTGCCCAGGAATAAAATGTTCACTTGGTAACGCAGGAAATGTCATTCCATTATCTAATGGATCAACAGAAAAACCCAAAGAATCCGTAACATTATCATAGTATGCATGAGTAACTAAGGGAACATCATCAAAATCGGTGGCATTTACTTCATTTAATTCATCAATAGCATTGTCCAAATCGGATTCTACATTATTAGAATACCACGTCGAATCAAAATAAGGTTCGATGGTTGTTTGAAATTCACCCAATTTAGTTGCTGCATATTCTGAAGGTAAAACATAATCTCCATCATTTCCCATCCTAACTGATCCTTCAATGATATCTACAGACATTTCATCCAAAGAGTTTTCATCAAAATTATAAATATCGCTAATAGAAAATTGGGAGTCAAAACTGAGAGAAAGGAAATCTGTCAAGTCATTTACGAAATTTGAGAAATTAAAACTGGTGGAAAATACATCAGTTCCCTCATTGTCTTCTATTTCATCTACAAATAAAGCTCCAATTTCATTATAAAATTGTGAAGTGGCTTCAATATCGATGTTATTTGAACTAGTGTAAACCAATTCATCACCTGTTTTAATTCCAAAGTCAAATATTTGTTCTCCCTTAGGATCATATACATCGATAGTAAGAGTATAAGTTGCATTTCCCGTATTCCATAGATACCATTCACACAAAATATACACCATTTCAGTAGAATCTTCAGCATAATATGATAAATCACCAACCACATCATCATCTTCATCCGGAGAATCATAATAATAAAACCCATCAGAGTGAAGATTGGTTTCATAACTATTTAATAAATTCAAGTAGAAGTAATTTTCATCTGTTGAATCAGTTACATACATCTCTACCGAGATAACCATTCCTTCAGGAACTTCAATCTTAAAATAATCATTTTCATCTGAACTGTCAGTTAATGTCAAACCAGCATGTGTTCCTTCAGTAATTTCAACCGCAGTGGCAAATGAATCGTTTGGCTCAAAATCATTATCATCAAGTGCGCTAACATAAAAAGGAGCCACATTACTGGCAGTTAATAACACTAACAAGAGAGTAGAAATTTTAATTGTGTTTTTCATATAAAAAAATCACCTTTGACAAAC
>CAYRPF010000088.1:1865-5058 GCA_964426185.1 uncultured archaeon
TCAAGATATCCATTTTTCACAAATTCGTTCTAGTTCTTCAATTTTAAATGGCTTGAGCATGTAATCGCAGAATCCATAATCGCGATAATTGGCAATGACTGGATCATCCGAATATCCACTGAAAACCACTACATTTAGATTTGGATAAAGTACTCTTATCTTTGAATTTGTTTCTTTCCCACCTAATCCCCCTGGAATGGTTAAATCCATGAAAATCAAGCTATATGGTTCAGATTTCGCTGATGATGAACTAAGTTCTACAATGAGATCTTCTCCTCGATAAAAAGAATCTACAGTATAACCCCATTTGCTTAGAATTCTTTTTAAAAAAACATGAATGCTTGGTTCATCATCCAATATTGCGATTTTGCCCAATTTTTTAATTTTTGGCTTGTTCTGAGTTTCTTTGATCGGCAAAACTTGAACGTCGGACACAGGAATATAAACGTTAAACTCGGTTCCATAATCCTTTCTTGAATTAAAAGTAATATGCCCGTTATGTTTTTTGATGATTGAATAGCTCATGGTTAAACCCAAACCCGTTCCATTCGGTTTTGTGGTAAAATATGGGCAAAAAATACGGGATTGATTTTCAATCGAAATGCCTACTCCAGTATCTCGAATGGAGATTAGTATATAATTCCCATCTTTTAAGGGTAGATATGATTGCGAATTAATTTCGATAGTTTTAGCGACAATTGTGATTACTCCGCCATTTGGCATAGCTTGGCGGGCATTTAATATAAGATTATGAAATACTTGGCTTATTTGAGTGGAATCAATGTCAACTAGGGGTAGATTTACTGGAATTTGATATACAAGCTTGCAATTTGAACCTCGAAGAGCAAAATTAGCAGTTTCTTTTATTAGTTTTCCCAAATCTGAAATTTTTCTGATTGGAGAACCGCCTTTTGAAAAGCTCATTAAGTTACGGACCAGATCACGGGCTTGAATAGTGGCACTAAAAAGATCTTCAAGAATTTCCCGTTGTTCTTGCGTAAATGAATTTTCATCAAGTTTTAATAGATCGATATTTCCCATTATGGATACCAAGATATTATTGAAATCATGGGCAATTCCGCCTGCTAGAAAGCCAATTGATTCTATATTTTTTTGCCTCAATTTTTCTTCTACCAGTTTCTTTCGTTGTGTGATATCCCGAGCGATAACTAAAATCGCTTTACCTAGAACATCATGATCGATTATTTGGGAGAGAATTTCTACTGGGATAAAAGAATTGTTTTTCGAGAGCAGATCAATTTCATATAAAGTAAGATTGATTTTTCTTCTTCTCTTTATGTTTACCATTTTTTGAACTAGATTATGATCTTTTTTCGAAATGAAATCCAAAGCGCTATGTTCCAGCATTTCTTTTTCACTATACCCAAGAGATATCTTTCCAGCTTTATTTATTCTTTTAATTACCAGGTTTTCATCCAACAAAAAGATCATATCGCGTAGATTTTCCACAATTGTACGATATTCTAGATTACCTTGGCGAGCGATACGTTCTGATTTTCGTTGTTCCGTAATATCTCGAAAAAAAGTGAGGGATTCATTTCCAATTTGAATATCTTGCAAGATCATTTCCAATACTTCGCCATTCTTGCATTTTATCTTTCGTTCTCTTGGAGCGTAAGGATTATATCCCGGTTTATTAATTGTTGTTAAAATTTGCTTTCTATATTCAATATCAGGATAAGCTTTCATAGACCAAACTTGATCATTGGGTGTATCTTCTAATGAATAGCCCAAATTATTATTATATGCTTTATTAACATAGATAAAAGCCCCGTTTTCATCGGTGATTACAATGGGCAAGGGAAAATAATCGAAAAATTTTTGAAATCGGGTAGAATTTATAGAAAATTCATCTTGCATATGTATTAATTTAAATAATCAGATATTTCTCATAAATCTTTATTTTGGGAATTTTTCTAACATACTTTGGAGGACATAGAAAAAAAATTATTTTGAAATATACCACCACGATTTCTGGGGAGGCATAATGAATTCACAACCAGTTGGTATGATTCTTATCATTTCTTCCAAAGAAACAATTCCATATTGAGACGTTTTTACATGTAATTCCAAGGTAAAGACATTATCAACCTCAATCACTCCACGAGGGCTGTCTTTATAACGTTCCCAAAGAGGTCCAAGAAGTGTTCCGCCATCATGGGCAGCTATTCCAACTTGATATCCTAGAGCGTGCCCGAATTCTTCATAACCTTGAGAAACCACGTATTCTCGCGCCACTTGATCCACTTCATATCCTCTCACACCGGCATGAATGAAGTCAGCCGCTTTTTGGATGGTTTCCTTAATAGTTTTAAAAGCATGAACAAGTTCATCAGGAATCTGATCAAATGAACCAAAGAACCACATTCGTTGATAATCCGAACAGTATCCATGGTACCGCACCCCAAAATCATTATGAAGAGTATGGCCACTTCGAGTTTTTTGAGTCGGGAGTGGCCCAAAATGACCTATCTCTTTATCTGGCCCCGCATCAACCATGGGACAATGTTCGGCCAGCCAAGCGTGTGAAACCCCAAATTCTTGCATGTGTTGTTGAAAAAGATCATAAATTTCAGTTTCGGTCATTCCCACTTTCAATTGTTTTGTAACCTGTCGATTTATTTCATCTGTGATTTCACAAGCCTTAGTAATTAGTTTAAGTTCAGTTGCAGTTTTTCTTCCTTTTAATTTTCGGATTATTTTTTCAGCCAACTGAAAACGATCGGTGAATTTTGACAGTATTTTTACCAATAGCCGATACAGACCGTGGGATAATCCATCTGCAACTACATCGTTTTCTGAATAATTTAATGCTATAGTGCGGGGATTTAATTTTTCCATAAAAAGTAGTAATTTAGAAGATATTCCTTGCTTATAATCTATAATTTCATCCCAAATTCCCTTATTTTTCTGGGCTAAAGCATCGAAATTGCCTACAATTGCCGTTTTTTGGAATTTACCTTGCATGAATGAAAAAATAAATGCAGAAACCCATACCAATTCACCTCCAATAATCAGATTTTGAATCGGATCAGGATTTGAGGCGGTTTCTCTAACTACAATCATCCAACAATCGATATTTTCTTCCCGCATAATTGCTTCGATTTGTTGATGTTTTTCTCGAATAATAGCTATTACTTCATTCTTTGAGATTATAGAATTAGAAAAATTC
>CAYRPF010000088.1:5158-8251 GCA_964426185.1 uncultured archaeon
CTTTGAAGTTATAAGTAGGTTTATTTTCTTATCATGTACATGGAGAATAGTGGACTTAGGGTTTGCCAAATTTTTCTGGTTGATGATTAATGATTAAGAAAAAATAATTTCATTAATGTATTAGTAAAATAATTTAAAATTTGATAATTTACTTCTTCGTTATATATGGCAAGAAAGATCAAATTAAAATTTGATGAATCCCTTGTTGAGTTTTCTCTTAGAAAGATTTCAAAATCTAAAATTTATGGAGAAAGACGAATAGAATACCGATTAAATGGAGAAGTTTTGGAAAATGCAAAAATTACTACTGATGGAATGCATATCTTGCCAAAATCAAGTATAGCTCAGCAATACGTCAATGAGAGAAACGAATACACTTCCATTTCTGAAATAATATACACTGATCCAGATGGTAAAGAATTACCTCAATATGAATCACATTTTAACAAAGAGATTATGATAGAAGTATTTGAATTATCCAATTTCTTCAATTTTCAAACAGATGATATTTACTTAATGGAAGTTGAGGATGATCTTCAATCATCATTAAGGAATTTTTATGAAAAATGCTTAAAATACTTCAATGAAGGCAAATTAATCAAAACTACTTATGCATTTCGCAAAACACCATTTCCAAAAAATATGGTTTTTATTCCAAAAGACAACAAAATCATAATATGTGTCGGAGATTTTCGAGGACCTGTATTTAATGAATCTAAGATTAACATAGATGAACTAATTTCTCAACTCGATGAAGAAAACTTAGATGAAGAATTGCTAGAAATGTGGTAGGTAAAGAAAATGAAAATTAAACTAAAATTCGGAGATGCAACAGCGACTTTTTTATTATCACCCACTCATCCAAAAACTCCACATTATAAGAAAACAAAGGATGGAGATATAATTAAATTCCGAAGAATGATTAAGTTTGATAAATCTCTCCGCGAAGAACAGTTGAAAAAAGATTCAGATTTATATGTAAAATTACTAGATTCAGATATTGAATATGATCTAAACTTAACAGGAAAGATAATTAACAGAACTTATAGAATAAAATTGGATAAGAATTTTAAACCTGTTTATAAATATGAAAAATTTGACATTCGTATCAAACCAGATGGAAAACTTGAAGAGAGAAAGCATAAAATCAGAGTTAGCAATATTAAGCAAGAATTACCTGTGGTAATCTCAGAAAAAGCAATATCCTATCCAGATTTTATCAAAAGATATGTACTCAAGAAATCATATAATATTATTCATGAAGATGAAGGAAATTTTGATTTAATTTACAATCTTGCAAAAGATCTTCATGAAAAACAACAATTACGGCAAATTTTTGCATTTAACGAAGAAACACTAAAACCAGAACCATTAATAATTACACACGAAGGAACTTTATATAATCTTGCATTTCTTCAAGGAATAGTTGATAATCGCAGATATTGCCTCAGATTACTGCTTAGTGACATGGAATTGAGGTGGGAGCCGAAAATATGACAGCCCAACAGATTAACCCTTCAGATATTGCAAATAAATCCGGAGATTATATTAGAACAAAAATCAATGTTTTAAATGATCCCTATTCGTTTCCAAAGATATCTAGGTTTTATAAATCAATCCTTAAAAAATATATATCATTAGATCCAAAAGTATTAACAGAATTTCAAACACATAGTGCTAAATTTGAATTTCATGACACTCCCTTGTATGTAAGTGAAAAAATTGATGGACATGGGATGTTTTTCGTATATTATTCAGAGAAAAAAACCCAAAAATACTCATACATGTGCAATATCAATAGGAGAATGATTATAGGTTTAGATATTATTGAACAAGCTAGCAAGATTATTGAAAAATATAATCCAGAAATCGAAAGTGCAATTTTTTTTGTGGAACTTTTTGTCAGTCCCTCAGATGATCCGACTAATTTTAAAGCCAGGTCATATGCAAAAGATGTTATTACATGTTTAACAGAACCCCAATTACATAGATTGGGTCTAAAATTTCTTGATGTTATCTATTTTGGTGATAGAGATTTCCAACAAGAATTATTTCCAATCAGATTACATATCTTGAAAAAAATTTTTCCAAAAACAGGCCGTATTAGCTTATCTCTTAATAAAAAGATGACCCAAATAGAAATTTTAGATTATTATAATCAAATTTCCGAATTAGGCAATGCAGAAGGCATAGTAATTCAACACTCCCAGAGATTTTTGACCTTTAAAGTCAAACCGATCAAAAGAATTGATGTAGTTATCATAGGCGCACTCGAGCAGCAAAATGACCCTACCTTATTAGATGTAGCTCTAATTGCAGCTATGACACCAGACGGAATTTTTCAAGTAATTGGGCGAATTGGTTCAGGGCTTCCGCATGAAACTTTGAAGGATATATTTTCGAGGTTAGAATTTTGTTCTAATGAGTCGGAATATACCGCAGTAAGTCGGGATGGACGACGAATTAGAATGGTTCGTCCTAATCTAGTGTGTCAAGTGGGATTTTTAGATGTTACACTGGAAGATCGTTATGGAAATCCCATCTATAAACCTCGTATTAAATACGATCCTTCATCAGAAACATATAAATTCGTCACAATGTCCAGGATGATAAATTTAGTGACCCAACATTTTGATTATGATATGCCTTTAAGATTGGATAAACAAGTAAACCCCTATGATGTTAGATTAGAACAAATTCAAGAATTAAGCCCTTTTCCTCTCACGCCTTCAGTTCCACAAGAAGAATTACCTGAATCTATGATTCTCTCCCGATACGTCTTCAAACAAAAAAGAAAAGTAAAAAAATTCTTACTATGGAAGACAAATAAAAGTTCAACTGGAAATTATTTTGAATATGTAATTACGCTAACGGATTATAGTGCGGGTAGGAGTAGTGGGGAATTAATTCGTCAAATTAAAGGAACAGATAGTAAAGATCAAGCCCTATCACTATTGGATGATTGGATACTATCAGAAATGCTGAATTCAAAAGGAATAGGTTTGAAACGAGGATGGCAGCTGCATAAAATTGAAGGATCTGAAAGCCATAATCCCTTTCCCTTTAATTTATAAAAGATATTTATAAAGAAAT
>CAYRPF010000088.1:8351-11570 GCA_964426185.1 uncultured archaeon
AGCTTTTGATAATCACTATCGATGGTTTTCATCCGTGCAGGATTCATCCCGTCGATCCAAAAGTTTACGATCAACGTTCATCTGTGCCATCGAAATTATGTATAAGGTCTAATTTTTCTTCGTACTGGCTTTTTTCCGTGCTTTTGCGGCAGCTTTGGCAACACTCTCTATTTGAAATTGATGTATTTTAGAAGGTCCTAATTTTCTAATGGTATTATCCATCTCCACGGCAAATTGTCGGAAACGCTCGCCTTCAGCGGCACTGACAAAGATCATTCTGATCCGCTCACGTTCTAATCCGATGGTTTCTAAGATATCTTGAATATACGCAACCAATTTGTGGGCATATTCATTACCATTATTGAAATCGCATTCTCCGATATGTCAACCACCGATTATAACACCATCAGCGCCCTTATTAAAGGCACGCATTACCATATCAGGACTTACTCGAGCAGTGCACATTACGCGCACAGGACGAATACTTGCCGGATATTGGGCACGAATGGTTCCAGCCATGTCCGCGGCACCATATCCTCATTTCCAGCATAGGAATGCCACGATTCGTGGATTAAATTCAACCATTTTATATTTGCCCTCCTTCTTTTAAGGCATCTTCTAATATTGCATCAATTTGGCTTTCATATTGCCCGCCTCGATAATAACGTACCGTAATCGCCTCGCTTGGGCAAACCGATGCACAAAGACCGCAACCCCGGCAAAGAATCGTATCAACCACGGCACCTTTTTCCTGGGTAACCGTAATAGCTGAATAGGGACAAACTTCTGCACACATATTGCAGCGTGCACATTTTTTCTCATCTGGAATTGCCCGAATAAGATTGATCCGATATTCTCCGTTAGAGAGAAGCTTCCCTATCGAAGAAGCGGCTCCTTTAGCTTGCATGATAGATTCCGAAATTGCTTTAGGTCCATGACATGCGCCTGCGAGAACTATTCCTGGCACATCAGTATCGACTGTGTTTAACCGTTGATGGAATTCTTTTAAGAATCCACTGGGATGCTTGGAAAGGTTCATAACCTCATTAAGTTTATCGAAGGTTTTTGAAGGCATCATTGCTGCAGATAATACAACCATGTCAAACTCATATTCTCGAATAGTTTTCTCTGGGCTGAGTGTATCTTCCAGCACTACCTTCAGGTTCTTGGTGCGGGGATCTTCCCGAATACGGCCGACTTTTGAACGGATGTATTTCACACCCTCACGTCGAGAGGCAGTATAGTATTCTTCATATCCTTTACCCGCCGCCCGAATGTCAATGTAAGCCATCACCACTTCGATTGATGGATCATGACTTTTCACCAGTTTGGCATTCTTGATACTTACCATACAGCAAACTCCACTGGAGCAGTAGACGTTCCGATTTATATCTCGAGAACCAACACACTGCACAAATAAAACACTTTCGGGAGGTTTACCGTCTGAGGGGCGATGAAGATGTCCCACTACAGGACCGTTTGGAGCAAGCATTCGTTCCAACGATAGTTGTGTGAGAACATTTTCAAATTTCCCATAACCAAGATAGCCATACTCTGGTTCATATTCATCCCACCCGGTTGCCATTATTATCCCTCCGACTTTCACCTTGAACTTTGTATCTTGCTGGTCGAAATTAACCGCATGTAATTCACATACATTTTGGCAATTACCACATTTGATACAATAATTCATATCAATTTGGGCTCGCATGGGGACCGCTTGCGCGAAAGAAACGTAAATTGCTTGTGAAGGACCCATACCAACATCAAAACCGCTGGGGGCTTTAGCTGGGCAAACTTCAAAGCACGAACCGCACCCATTACAATCATCATTAGTATATCGGGCATGTTGAAGAATTTCAACCTCGAAATTACCCACATATCCCTTTACATCGATTACTTCAGAGAGAGTGAACAGTTCTATGTTCTTATTTCGTTGAGTTTCGAGCATTACGGGCCCCAAGATTCAAATACTGCAATCATCGGTGGGGAACGTGCGGTCAAGCATGCTCATTTTGCCGCCAATTGTTGGATTCTGTTCTACCAGGTAGATCTTATGCCCTTGGTTAGCCAAGTCGAGTGCGGATTGTAATCCTGCCACACCACCACCAATTACCAGTACAGCATCGCTAACTGGAACAATTTTTTCGGGAACGACCTCTAACAAGGCTGCTCGCGCAACTCCAGCACGAATTTGTTCTTTGGCAACGGTGGTTGCGTCATCACGATTCTGCATATGGACGAAACTAGAATGCTCCCGGATATTTACAAATTCCAAGAACGATGGATCCAGTCCACAATCTTGCAAAACCGCCCGAAAGACTGGTTCATGAGTCTTAGGTGTACAGGCAGCAACTACAATTCGGTTTAGATTATAATCTTCAACGGCTTTCCGGATAAAATCTGCCCCGGAGGTGGTTCAGAGAGACAAATACCGCTCGGCGTAGACCACTTTGGGCAAAGTTTTTGAAAATTCTACCACTTCGTCCATATGAACTACACCAGCAATATTTATTCCACAATCGCAAGGAAAAACGCCAATCCGAATTTCATTTGGGTCTTCAGTCATAGTGTTTCAGTTCCTATGATGGATTGGTAATTTCCATAAATTTGGGTAGTACGAAATTTATTGATGTTTTTCGTCCGTCTATGGATTTACCCTCTCTAAGGATAATTGAAAGAGAGGGATATCACTCCATTTCATCGGACAGTAACTAAGTATGTGAAAGCGAAAATGAATAAGAATATTTTCCTTATGAAGCGAATTGGATCAGAAATCACTCTTTACTGGTTGAATTATTCAAAATGTCTAGTTCAAATGAATAAGAATATTTTCCTTATGAAGCGAATTGGATCAGAAATCACTCTTTACTGGTTGAATTATTCAAAATGTCTAGCTCTAATGCCTTGCTAATTAATAGAATATTTAAATATATAAAACTGTATGAAATGAATGGGGGAAGTTAAAAATAACACTTAAAAGATTGAAAAATTCAGAGGGTTTTAAATTGCAGAAAGGAACAGAGTTATTAATTATCACTATGATTTTGATGATTTCAGTATATGGGATTTCTTCTACCAACATTTTCACAAAAAATACCAAAATTGACTCAATAAAATCTTCAGCAATAAAATCTTCAGCAATAAAATCTTCAGCAATAAATTCTTCAGCAATAAATTCTTCAGCAATAAATTCTTCAGCAATAAATTCTTCAGCAA
>CAYRPF010000089.1:0-10932 GCA_964426185.1 uncultured archaeon
TTAATTGGGAAGGATATGCAATCACCATGGATCCCACCTTCATGTCATTTTATATTGATTTCAATTCACAAACAGGTGGATTATCGCTTTTACAAATTGCACCTATTGCTTTAATCTCTGCTTTAGTCGCATTTGGTTTAGTTATTTTGCTGAAAAAAGTAAAGATTAGATAACCCGGTCATGCTCCGATTTCTAACCAATGATATATTTTATCTGACCATGATATCATTGTCGAGCTTTTTCTCAGTATTTGGATTTATGAAATTCACGATGATCCAGCTTCATACATATGGAATATAACAGAATTCACCAATGGGAATTAAGTAATTGTGTTTCGAGTGATAGATCGAGCAGGAAATTAATTTTATTTGAACTATACTTATGAAATCGAGAACATCCATGGATTATTTCCCCAACTTTGGAATTTTGCAGACAATATTTTGCAAAGTTATTACGGCGTGGTAATTGGGGCAGGTGGTGTTGTAATGATTGGAGTGATTTATGCAATCTTAAAGAAGAATTTGAGTAAAAAGTAAGCATTAACCCAAATACTATTTTTTTTAGTTTTAGTTCTCAAATATTTTTTGTGGATTTTCATGTTTCAAAAGCCATTGTTTTCGATAGAGTCCGCCAGCATAGCCTCCTAATTTTCCATTTGATTGAATAACTCGATGACAAGGAATAACGATTGTAATGGGATTCTTACTATTTGCATTGCCAACGGCACGTACAGCTTTAGAATTGCCAATCATTACTGCAACTTCTTTATAAGTAGATACTTTACCATAAGGAATGGATTCTAAAGCATTCCATACTTTTTGCTGAAATGGAGTTCTTTGGGGGGATAAAGGAAGAGAAAATTCTGTTCGTTCATGGTTGAAATATTCTTTTAGTTGTTTTTGAGCCATGGATGTAATTTTGTTCGGATTGCTGAATTTTGAACGTTTAGATATTATTTCACAGAATCTAATAGAAGTAATTGCCTCTGAACTTGCTGTTATTTTAAGCACTCCAATGGGGCAATTTAAATAATCGAAAAAGAGAACATCTTGCATAATAATTTATTAAAACGATAAGAAAAAAGAAATTATGTATATTTAGGGAAAAAAGTTCAAAAATTTTGTTTAAAAATTAGTTTAAAAACTCCAGTTGCTCCTGAAGAAACTGCTTTTTATCTTGGTATTCCTTTAATTTGTCCTGTTCCTTTTCAACTAATTCTTTTGGTGCACGCTCTGCAAAAGTCCCTTGAAGTTTATTAAATATTTTTGAAATCATTTTTTCCACTTTCTGTAAAGATTTTTGAATTCGTTCTCGCTCTTTATCTAAATCAATCATTCCAGCTAATGGTAGAAAGGCGGTAATGCCATGAATGACTATTCGTGCAGATTGTTTTGGCTGTTTGAAGGATAATTTTAATTGCATTTGATTGTTTTCTAAGCCGGCTAATTGAGTTAACTCTCTGCTCCATTTAGTAAAGAGTTCTTTATTTTCAGTTTGGATTAGAATTGGTACGGGTTTATTGGCAGGAATATTGAAACTGTGCTTAATATGTCGAATCTCTCGAATAAAATCTGAAATAACATTGAACTGGTTTTCAATATCATTGTTAATTAGAGATTGATTACATTCAGGCCATGGGGCAATAATCAATGCTTGACCTTCTTTGACATTTTGAGGTAAAACTTGCCATAGTTTTTCAGTCAAAAACGGCATAATAGGATGAAGTAAGCGTAGGAATGTTTCCAACACGTAGATTAGCACCGCTTTTTGAATTTCCTTATGCTCATATTCTTTATCATACAAGTACAATTTTGAACATTCTAAATACCAATCACAATAATCAGCCCAGAAGAAATTCTTTAATTCGCGAGTCATACGAAGATAATCATAATTTTCCATATATTCATTAACCTGTTGAATGAGTTTGTTTAATTTTGATAAAATCCAACGATCTGGGATCTGAAGAAGTGAAGTATCGATCTCTTTGAAGGAAATGATGGATTCATTTTGTTCGATATTACCCAGAACATAGCGTGTTGCTTGCCAAATCTTATTACAGAAACGATGGGCGGCTTCAACATTTCTAGGATCTAGATTTTGATCCATACCTGGAGTACAATTTGATAACAAGGTATATCGCAGAGAATCCGCTCCATGTTGCTCGATTATATTGAGTGGATCATATTGTTCGACATTTTCCATTGATTTCGAGATTTTTTGCCCTTTCTCATTTCGAATTAAACCATGTAGATACACGTGTTTAAAGGGTGCTTTACCCGTTAATTCAATCCCTAACATTATTTCACGAGCAACCCAAAAAAAGAGAATATCGTAGCCGGTTTCACGCATGTCTGTAGGATAAAATCTCTTGAAATCTTCACTCTCTTCATTTGGCCATCCTAATGTCGAAAAGGCCCACAATCCTGAAGAAAACCAAGTATCCAACACATCTTCTTCTTGTTTAATATGATTATTTCCACATTTCGGGCATTTTTCCACGGTATTAACGTTAGGTTTTGGGCATATCTCTGCATTACAATCTTGACAATACCAGATAGGAATTCGATGACCCCACCATAACTGACGTGAGATGCACCAATCACGAATATTACTCATCCAATGGTAAAATCTTTGCTCTTCTCGTTCAGGTAAAATGGTTGTTTCTCCACTCTTAACTGCATTCATTGCAGCTTCTGCTAAAGGCTTAGTTTTTACAAACCACTGAATGGAAACACGGGGTTCAATAACTGTGTGACAACGTTGACAATGACCTACTGCATGTCGATATGGTTCAATTTTGATCAGAATTCCTTCTTTTTCTAAGTCTTTTACAATAAGTTCACGACATTCATCTCTATCCAATGAAGCATATCGTGCAGAGATTTCAGGCAAGATTCGCGCTTTTTCATCGAAAATGTTCACAAATTCTAAATTGTGGCGTTTTCCAACCTCAAAATCATTTGGATCATGAGCTGGAGTGATCTTCACTGCTCCAGTACCGAATTCGGGATCTACGTGTTCATCTGTAATAATTGGAATTGCCTTTCCCATTACGGGTAAAATGGCAAATTCACCGATAAATTTACCAAATTCGGAATGCCCAGGGTGGGTTGCAATTGCAGTATCCCCCATTATTGTTTCTGGCCGAGTGGTTGCCACTTGAATAAATTTTGTAGCACCTTCTGCCCATTTTCCGGAACCCCATTCGTGATTAGGGCCATTCCAATCTTTGGTTTGAATAGGATAGCGGATATACCATAAATGTGAATCTTCTTCAAAGGATTCTGTTTCTAAATCAGAAATTGCTGATTCGCAGCGTCCTGGGCACCAATTGACCATATATTCTCCTCGATAAATATATCCTTTCTGATATAATCGATAGAATGCTTCTCGCACTGCATGGGAAAGATCTGGGTCTAGTGTAAAGTGTTCTCTGGTCCAATCGCTGCTGATTCCCAAACTTTTTGATTGTTTGGTGATTCGGGCATGATATTGTTCTTTCCATTCCCACACTTTTTCAATGAATTTTTCTCGACCTATTTCTTTTCTGGAAATCCCCTGCTTTGCCAATTGTCTTTCAACCACATTTTGAGTGGCGATTCCCGCATGATCGGTTCCCGGGATGAATAGGGTTTCTTTATTTCTCATTCTTTCGTAACGGGTCATTAAATCCTCAATGGAAATGGTGATGGCGTGCCCTAAATGTAATTGGCCTGTGACATTTGGTAGGGGAAGTGTGATACAGTATTTTTGACTGTTTTCATCGGTGATTTTCAACTCACGCAATTTTTCCGGTCGAAAGTAGCCTTCTTTTTCCCACCAATCATAAATTTCGGCTTCAAAATCCCTATGATTATATACTTTAGGTAATTGATCGCTAAGTTTTCCCACCATAATATGTGAAAGAGAGATTTGGATAAAAGAAAAATTTTTAGATCAAGGGGTTAATGAAAAAACAAAAGAGCATCTATCTTTAATTTAGATGGACTTGGGGGGAATTGAACCCCCGATTTCACGGATGCGAACCGTGCGTTATACCACTAAACCACAAGCCCATAATCTTCTCTGTTTTTGAATCAAGGATCGTAAATGTATAGAAATATTAAATTTTTTTGGTTTTATTGGATGAAATAAGCAATATCATGGAGTAATTTCTATATTCGCTTTTTCCTTTACTTTTTGAATTTGTCTAAGCAAGTATTTTTGAGTCCGACAAAATGAACAAATTTTTCCATAAGTAGGGCGTCCACATTGGGAGCATGTTTGTTCCACAGTTGTGTTTTCACGCTGTTCTTGGAAAGTCTTTTGAATTACTGGTTGCATGCGTTTATAAAAACCTCTTGTATAGGCAAGCATATTTCCCTTTCTTCCCGTTTCAATTTCCAATAAAACTCCCTTGAGCTTATTTACAGGGGATTGTGCAGCGTAAGGGCACTCAGTTGTCAAAAATGGGATGTTTTTATAATAGGCATACATGGTAATTTCGAGTTCGCTTATGAAAAATAAGGGTTTAACTCGGGGAACTAAGTATTTAGATTCACTTTGAGATTTTGGTCCAGGACGACTCAAAAACATCAACTTCTGGTTTAAAAAATTGTTTAAAAGACTGGTTGCTTCATCTGTAAGGTTATGCCCTGTTGCCACCGCCGTAAATCCGTTTTCATAGGCAAATTTGTTTATATTATAGCGCTTAAACGCGCCACAGTAGGAACATTCTCCACGAAATTTCTGCAAATCATTAGTCCATTTTAATTTTCTATATACTTTTTTTAAAGAATGAATTGAATCAATCGTAATTCCATATTTTTCCGAAATATCTATAGTATGAAATGGAATCCCTAATTGTTGGCACCAATCTTCAGCAAAGCGTCCTGAATCTTTCGAGTAATCGTTAGGTTGAATTCCTAATTCCAGATATAATGCATGAACTTCCAGATCTTCAGGATAAAGTGTTTTAATTATTGAAAGAAGAACTTGTGAATCCTTACCTCCGCTGGCGGCAACTAACAATTTTTCATCTCGGTTTGGATGAAACATATGCTTTTTTTCAATCAATTTTTTGACCCGTTTTTCCATATTTTCCAAGTAGTGCTCTTTACACAAGGCTAAGCCGGAATGTGGAATTTTAAACACTGCGTTTTGCTTGCATGACTGGTAAAATTTACATTTGCGGGTCATTATTTGATTGAAAAGAAGCTACATTGTCATAAATCTTTTGCGATTATAAGATAAAAATGAAAAATCACTCTGCTAACCAATGGCCGCCTAAATTTAGAAATATCTAATATCAAATACTTAATTATGGCAAGTTCGGCTATATATTGCAGTATATGTGGATTTAAAAATGATCAATTCGCAATTTTTTGTCAAGGTTGCGGAGAGAAACTAATACATGAAAATTCGCCCGCACAGCGTGAAGTATATTCTGAAAACATTCAAAATCAAAATAATGAGATCCAATTTAGTTCTTTTGGAGATAGGCTGATAGCATTTATTATTGATAGTATTCTTTTTGATGTAGTTGTTTCTGTAATCGGGTTTGCTCTTGGTAAGAATTGGATTTTTGGCATGGGAACACATTGGAGTGACAGCATCCCAGGCGTTATTTTCGGCTTTCTTTACTTCTTCTTGTTTGAAGCGTATAACCATGGACAAACACCTGGAAAGATGCTCTTAAAGATAAAAACGGTGGATTCTAAAACCTTTGGCGATATTTCACTGCAGCAAGCAGTCATTCACTCAATTGGAAAGAATTTATTCTTGATTATTGACCTAATCCTGGCGTTGTTTATGAAAGAAAAGCCGGAAGATGCGCAAGAAGAGAATCGTATCCGTTTTACTCAAAGATTGGCGCAGACAAGCGTCATTTCGCTTAAGGTTTAAAATTTTTTTTCGTTAATTTTTATTTAATAACTTCATGGCAAAATTTTATTAACTTAGGATTCTGATTAATCTTACTACAATCAAGCACGAATAACAAACCTCCAAGTGGGTATGAAGCATTCGTTAATAAAACCCCAGCACGATCAGATTTTCAGTCAATCAATGAGAAGTTGCAACGGGTTAAAGACATTTGTGCAATAACCATTTGCTTGGAGTTACTTTGATAAATTTGTTGCTTATGTAGGTGTAAAAGCTCATGTGCGGAATTTTTGGACTGATCTCATCAGAGGAGGATCTCCCCATTGCAAAAATGATACGGGAAGGTCTTGAACGTTTGGAATATCGTGGGTATGATAGTGCCGGAATTGCTTTAGTTAATCATGGTACGATAGAAGTACGCAAAAAAGCGGGTCGAATTGCGGATATAAATGCAGAGGGATGGCTGGATTCAACTCCAGGAACGTTTGGAGTCGGGCATACACGCTGGGCAACTCATGGGCCTCCCGTTTACAATAACGCACATCCCCATGTTGATTGTTCTGGAAAAATTGCTTTGGTTCACAACGGAATCATTGAAAATTATCAAGATTTAAGAAAAGAATTGAAATTACGGGGGCATATTTTTCAATCTGATACTGATACGGAAGTTTTTCCCCATTTAATTGAAGAATTTCTTCAGAAAGGATTTGATTTAAAAGATTCGGTAATGGAGGCTGTAAAGCGATGCCGTGGGGCATTTGGAATTGTAGTTATTCATGCAGATACTCCAGATTATATGGTTGTGGCAAGAAAAGAATCTCCTTTGGTTATCGGGATCCTCCCTGGTAAAACTACTTTTTGTGCATCAGATATTCCTGCTTTCTTACCCTTAACGCGTAAAGCCATCGTTTTGGATGATAATGAATTAGCTGTCTTGTATCCAGGAGAAGTCGAGATTTATCGTATCGATACGGGCGAGAAAAAAGAGCTTAACCATTTCGAAGTAAAATACACCATTGATGCAGCTCAAAAAGTATTAGATGGAAAACCATACAAATGGTTCATGCACAAAGAGTTGCATGAAGTTCCGCGTAAAATTCGGGATCAAATGGGTATGACTCAAGAACGCCTGGATAATTTTGCTCAAGCAATTTTAGATGCAGACCATGTTTACATTACTGCTGCGGGAACGGCGTATTATGCTGCCTTAGCCGGAAAGTTTCAAATAACTCGATTTGGTGGACCGTATATTCAGTCAATTCTATGTTCAGAGTTTATTGATGCTGTTCCTGAAATGAAACCTAATTCTTTAGTAATTGCAATTTCGCAATCGGGAGAGACGGCTGATACAATTGAAGCAGTCAGATATGCACGGGAAAAGTTTGGTGCTAAAATTTGTTCTGTGGTAAATGTGATTGGTTCTTCATTAACTCGTTATTCCAATGAAGTTATTATTACCACTGCAGGTCCTGAAATTGCTGTAGCATCACAAAAAGCATATTGCACGCAAATTACTGCACTCAGTTTAGTAGCTTTAAGAATTGCCGAATTACGAAAGAATTATTCTCCCGAAGAATTGACGCGCTACCGAAATGCTTTACTTCACACTGCGGATGTAATAGACAAGCTAATTATCGAAGAAGGGAAAATCCGAGAAATAGGCGAAAAATTGAAAGATGCAGATAATATTTATTTTCTGGCTCGTGGTTTGGGCCAAGCGGCCTCATTAGAAGGTGCTTTGAAGTTAAAAGAAATTGCCTACATTCATACTGAAGCTTATGCGGCTGGAGAATCAAAACACGGTCCCATTGCACTAATTGAAGAGGGATTTCCAGTTATATTTGTTGCAATTCCAGATCAAACCTATGATAGACTTATTGGAAACATCATGGAAATGAAAAGTAGGGGTGGTTTAATCATTTCTATAGTAGCAGATTTTGATATTAAAGTTACAGAAATTTCTGATTATACCATTCGGATTCCAATTGAAAATACACCAGAATCAATAATAATGAGCATAGTTCCGTTTGCTTTTGCGCTTCAAACAATGGCATATTTTATTGCGGATTCCAAAGGTCTCGATCCAGATAAACCCCGCAATTTAGCAAAGAGCGTTACTGTTAAATAAGCTGTAAAAAGTGTTACTGTTAAATAATAAATTTTTTCTATTTCCTCACTTTATCTCGCTTATGCAACCCGTTTATGACCCTCAGAACATTGAACTTAAGTGGCAGAAGAAATGGGAAGAATCGAAAAAATTTGAAGTAGAAAAAGATCCGAATAAACCAAAATTTTACTGTTTGGAGATGTATCCCTATCCGAGTGGTAAACTTCACATGGGGCATCTCCGAAATTATACCATCGGGGATACATTTGCTCGCTATAAGCGAATGAATGGTTATAATGTATTGTATCCAATGGGATACGATTCTTTTGGACTCCCTGCTGAAATTGCCGCGATTAAGAAAGGAACGCATCCTGAGATAACAACTAGAGCAAATATTGCCAGTATTAAGGCCGATCAAAAAAGAATTGGCTTCAGCTATGATTGGCGCCGGGAAGTATCATCCATTGAAGAATCTTACTATAAATGGAATCAATGGATGTTTCTTAAAATGTACAAGAAAGGACTGGCCTATCGAAAGGAATCATTAGTAAATTGGTGTCCCAGTTGTAAATCTGTTCTTGCAAATGAACAAGTGATTAATGGAAAATGCTGGCGTTGTAATTCAATTGTAGAGCCTAAATTTCTTGCCCAATGGTTCTTCAAAATTCGAAAATATGCAGATGAATTATTGTCAGGATTAGATAATTTGAATTGGCCCGAAAAAGTAAAAATAATGCAGCGAAATTGGATTGGTCGCAGTGAAGGAACCATCGCAGATTTCAAAGTAGAAGGAACTGATCAAACTTTAAGCATTTTTACCACTCGTGTAGATACAATTTTCGGAGTTACTTTCATGACCATGGCGGCTGAACATCCATGGTGCCGTGAATGGGTAAAAGGGACTGAATATGAGCAAGATTACCACGAATTTTACAAAGAAGTTATGAAACAAGATCGTTATGAAAGAATGTCGGAAGAATCCGAAAAGAAAGGAATTTTCTTAGGAAAATATGCTATTAATCCTTTAAACGGTGACAGAATTCCTATATATGCGGGTAATTTTGTGATTTATGAATATGGTGCAGGTGCAGTTATGGCTGTCCCCGCCCATGATCAACGAGATTTTGAATTTGCCAAGAAATACAACATTCCTATTAAAGTGGTTATTCAACCTTTTGATGGTTATCAGTTAGTTGGCGAAAAAATGGCTCGGGCTTTTGTAGAAGATGGAATTTTATTCAACTCTGGAGAATTTACTGGCATGGAAAATCGAGCTGCTATTCAAGCAATTTCTAAGAAGTTACAAGAAATAAAGAAAGGTGGACCAACAGTCAATTATAAAATTCGTGATTGGTTGATTTCAAGACAACGTTATTGGGGGACTCCGATTCCAATTATTTACTGTGAAAAATGCGGAACAGTCCCTGTTCCTTATGAAGATCTACCCGTTACATTACCTAAAGATGCTGTGTTTGGAAAATCAGGAAATCCCTTAGAACATAGCCCAACCTTTATGAACGTTTCTTGTCCTAAATGTGGTGACCCTGCTCGTCGTGAAACTGATACTATGGATACTTTTGTGGACTCTTCATGGTACTTTTTCCGATATACCAGTCCATTTGCGGAAGACTTGCCTTATCATAAAGAAGATGTGGAATACTGGGCTCCAGTCGATCAATATATAGGTGGAATCGAACATGCAATTCTACATCTTTTATATGCGCGATTTTTCACAAAAGTTAGCCGTGATTTAGGATTGCATTCAATTGATGAACCATTTAAGGCATTATTGACGCAAGGAATGATCAATAAAGCACATCCTTATTGTGAACAATGTGATAAATTCCTTCCCGCTTTGTATGACAAAGATGGCAAATGGGAAGGTGACTATAATCCAGAAACTAAAACTTGTAATACATGCGGTCAGCCATATATACTAAAATCGGCTAAAATGTCAAAAAGTTTGGGAAATACGGTCTCTCCAGATGGAATTATTAAGGAATTTGGTGCAGATACTGCCCGATTTTTCATCATGCACGGTGCAAATCCCGAAAAAGAGTTAGAATGGTCCGATTCGGGAGTTAGTGCTGATCACAAAATTCTTCTGCGCATTTGGTCTACATTAACTCAGAAAATTGAAAAGTTTCGTACAAAAAATGATGTATATGATGAATTCATTCGTTTCCGCCTTCATCGAATGATAAAAAATGTTACTGAAAATTACGAGCAGATGTACATTCGAGATGCGCTTACTGAAATCATCCGTTTTACTGAGATTCTAAGAGATTATAAATCTAACATACCTCTCAAGTCTCTCTTTCAACAAGCAAAAGAAATAATCATTTTATTGTTGGCTCCAGTAGTACCTCATTTCTCCGAAGAATTATGGAATCTAGAAGGTCATAATGAGATGATTGCCATCGCAGAATGGCCTAAATATGATAAAAGTTTAATTTCTCCCGAAATAGAACTTCATTGGCTTTTTTATGATAACCTTATTGAGGATATTAGAAATATTAAAAAGATCATAAAAAAGCCGGCTACGAAAGTGACTATTATTGTAGCTGCTCAATGGAAAAATGATTTTGTTAAAACTATGATTGGTCAAGTTTTAGAAGGTCTAAATTTTGGAGAATTAATGAAAAAGGCAATGTCGAACCAAGATTGGAAACCACATGGTAAGTTGATTAAAGGAATTTTACAGAAGGTGTCAAAAAATCCTGGAAAATATACAGTACCTTTTAGCACTCAGTCTGAAGAATTGAAATTCCTGCAAGATAATATCAGTCTGTTGGAACGTGAAGTAGGACTAAAGGTGACAATTGAGGCAGAAGAAGAATCTATTGAGAAAAAGAAATCTCAAGGATTACCAGGTCATCCTGCGATTATTTTAGAATAATGATATTATATTTTTATCCTTTTTTTCATTTTAGCATAACATCCCAACATCCCGCTTAAAACTT
>CAYRPF010000090.1:0-10863 GCA_964426185.1 uncultured archaeon
TAGATGCATAAAAGCGGGAATTTTTCAAACCTCTGGAGCATTATTAACCTATTGTTTCACTTGAGATAATTGTTCCCTGCCACGACGAATCCACAAAAAGATGAAAAGTATGATAATTGCTGCTATAGGAATGGCAATAAATATTAAATTGGATGATAATCGAATGAGATACCATAATATAGTGAGAAAAGAAGCAAATCCGGTTAAAATTGGCCCTAAAATTCCAAAAATATTGCGCAATCTTTGAATTTTTAAGTATGTTTTCACATTGGTTTTCTTAATAATTTCCAATCTTGCAACTGACTTTTCATCAAAATCTGCCTTTCCTTCAAAGTAAACATCGTGTTCTAAATCGATCTTTCCAGGTAACATTCCTTCACTGATTAAAGCCATTAAATAATGTTGGATTTGATTATGGTTTAAAATAAGATTTTCTGAAAGTAATTTCAATGGAACGAAAGTTTCTTTAAACGATTTTATAGAAAAGGTGGTGAAGCTATATAATAATTCCTTTGCATAAACTTTATATAATCCATCAATCATCGATTCTTCAAATTGCTTCTGAAAATTGAGCCATTCTTCTAAGATATAGGAAGAATATTGAATTCCATAAGCCTTTGAAATGTTCTTATATTCCTTATTTGCATTTCTTATTTCTTTTTCTGCCTTTTTTAGAAGTTTTTGCAGTTCTTTAGCGCGTGAATTTAATTTTTTAGCCGCTGAGATAAATTCATGGCTTCTAATTTTGTTTTTAATATCAATATCCATTTTTCTTTGAGTTTTGTTAACATAATTTTGTTTTTCAATAATTATACAATCCATTTTATCCCTTAATGCAATAGTTTCATTCGCTTTGAGTTCATTTTCATAATTTTGAAAGATCGCTTGGAATCCTTGTAAAATTTCAGAAATGTTTTTTTGGAAATTATCTTCAATATCTAAAATTATTTCTTCATGAATTTCTTCAGAATTGATGATTTCGCTCTGGAATAAGTTTGCTTGATTGGTAGCTTTTTCAAATTCTTTTTTAATTAAATTCCATTGAGATTTTAAATATTTACCATGAGTTTCTTGAGTAATTTTCTTTGTTTTACGAAATTCTGATTCGATATTATTGATTATTGAATTTCCATTATCTTCTAAATCTGCAATCAAGATTTTCAATCTTTGGTGATAAATTTTAGCTTGCTCAATTACAAGTTGAAAATTATCGATTTGATCTTTAATTTTACTTACTTCCTCGTAAAATTGGTGATATTCTTGATTAACCAAGTTGTTTTTTGTATCAATCTTCTCAGATTTCAAAAAATCTTCAAAAATATCAACCTTTTCTGCTACTATTTCGTTAAATTCATTGATCAAATTATTCAATTGATCTGATTTTTCTAAAAATTCATGGTGGATGATTGCTGAATTAAAGAAATTGCTGCACATATTGGCTTTAGATTGAATTTCTCGAAGAATCAATCCACTTTTTTGCTTTATTTTTTGATAATTACGCCAATTATTATTATGAATTTCAACTTTGGGAGATTTTCCAAAAACTCGTGCATTGATTAAGTTTTGAGAAATTAATTGTGTTATAATAGATTCCATTTTACCAGGAGGAATATTTAAAAATTGTGCTAAATCCCTAACTTCAAAGATGTTTTGGTTCTTTTTTTCAGCCACTTTAAGAATTTGAGCAATATATTGTTTTTGTTCATAGTGTTGTTTTATATCTTGAATTTCCTGTTTAAAGGATTTTTCATAATTCTCAAAATTTTGTAAAACAGAAGAGTAATTCAATTCCGCTTTCAATTTTTTCAGCCGATCTATTTCTTGTTGAATCTTGGATTTAGCTTTTTTTAAAGAATTTCGAAGCTTTTCCATTTCTTGAGAATAATTGAATGAAGTGCGATCTTTTTCATGTTTAATTAAAGAAGAAAATTTTTGTTTGAATTGGACAAGTTTCTGATTTAAAATTGTGATTTGAGATTCAACCATTAATTGAAAAGCTTCTGTTAGATAGGTTCTTTGATCTACTGTGATCGAATTTTGAAATGTGCGTTTCTTTTCTTGAATTAAGCTTTCCAACGAATATTGCAGTGAATTCCACTCTATAAAAAGTGTCTGGTATAATGAATTCAATTTTCTTGCCAGTTTTCGCTTATTATTAATTTCTTTTTCAAAAATCTGAGAGTATTTATTAATTTCTTCTAAAATTTTTGTAAAAATATGCCGATTCATTTCGAAAGCAGCCGAAAAATCTTTTTGGGTGATTTTTTCATTTATCTCTTGTTCAATTTTTTGGATTTTCTGTGTAAAACTCCGATGCAGGGCGTCGTATTTTGAAAGCGATTGTTTCCAGAAGTTAAATCCGGTTTGATAGAAATCGATTAACTGAGAAATATTATCCTTGTGAGAAATCCATTTATTGATCAGTTTTTTTCGATTTTTTGAGATGATAGGTTTCTTACTGGTAATTCGAAGCGACTGAGTTTTGATCTTTTTATCGCACAATTTAAGATGTTCTGCGGTTAAGTTCAGTTGTTTGGTAAGCTCATCAATTAAGTTTCTATGATAATCCTGTTCAAATGTTTGTTGAAATTTCTCTTCAAAATTTACTGCAAAATCTGTAATTTGATTGATTGCTATATATATCTCTTGTTCTAAGATTGAAAGCAATTTCCGTTGTTCAATTTCGTCTTTCAATGCTTTCAATTTAATATTTAAGATTTTCCGTATATTGATAAAATCTGATTGAAGATTTTGGTAAAGTTCATTCCATTCTTGAATTTTATCTTGCAAAAAATATTGAGGATTTAGGTAAATTAGCTCGTTGGAGAAACTTTCAATGGCTTTCTGAAAAAAAGTTGCTTGAATTAATGTATTTTTAATCAAAAATCTTTTGTGTTCTTCAATTTTTTTTGGCTCCATCCCAACAATAATCATGGATTCAATATCAGCTAATATTCGTTTCTTTGCACTTCTAATTTCATTTATCATATTAAAGATATCAAGCAAAATTTCATCCAAACGTCTTTTTTCTCGCTGTATTTCTTGCCAATTTAGTTGTCGATCACAAACAATGATTTTTTCAATGAAATTTTCTCTGTTATAAAAATAGGTTTGATTAAAGAGAAATCGGCGGCGTACTTGAAGATGACCAGTAAAGAAATATTCTTCTTGCATTTGTTTTACTAATTTGATGATAAAATCTGGTTTTATACGATTGCTCCGTGATTTATTTCTATTATAACTTCTAACAAAATTCTTAATATCGAATTGGAGGGAATTACGGATTTCTTCACGAATTTGTATTGCAATTTTTTCTTGAAAGGGATTCAATTGATTCAGAAATCGTCGAAAAACTAGATCATTATCTAGGATTTCTAACTTAAATTGAAATTTTCGATTTAATAAAGAGATAATTTCTTGTTCTGCACCAGAAAAACCTCCTTCATGAGAAAGAATTTCAATATTTAACTTTCCACGTTTTGAAATATTTGAAAAGAGGAGCTTCTCCACGTCTTTCATCAGAGAATTAAAAATAATACTATAAAGCACAATCATTTGGCAAATTGGGATTAAATTAATGGGATCGTTAAGATAGGTTGGATCATTTTGAATATGTCTGTATTCCTTTCGTAAAAATTTCAAAATATATGAATAAATAGGTCCAGGACGATAGGGTAGATACCAATTATACGCTTCTAATGTAAAGGTGATCCAAAAAGAATCAGTTGGATTGGCTAAGGCCGAATTTTTTAAATTAAATCCCCCAGTAGGCTTCTGAAATTGATGTAAAAATAAAAAATCACTTTCTTTTAAGGGTTCTTGAAGATTAAATAAACGAAATAAAAGAAGATGGAATATTCCTGAGATATTTTTCATATGTCGAATTGTTGAAGATTTAAATGAAGACATTATTTGATTTTGAATGGCTCGAAGAGTGTTTCCTAGAAGTAAATTTAACACGGTGATGGTATATAAAATTTCTGAGTCTGGATGGCGTGAATTGGTCTTTAAATGAAAAGAAATATTCATTAAATAATTTTCTATGTATTTTTTTCGATTTCCGTTAAGAGTCGCAAGATATTCAGGAAGCTTTCCCAAAAAATAGAAGATACTTAGGATATAATTGGTTGTAAATAAATTCGTTTCTTTGAGAGATATATCCCTTTTTCTTTTCTTCAAGTAATTTTGATATATTTCTGGGGTGACAAAAGCAGATTGATTATCAATTGTGATTTCAAATTTCAGTAATTCATGATAAAATGCTTCGTAATCTGTGGGATTGAATCTTTTTAAGGATTTCAAAGCTAAAATCTCCCAAAAAACTTCCTTAATAGCATTAGAAGAGATAGGAAAATCTGGATGAGGAAAAAAATGATGGGTAAACGAAGGATAGAAAATTTGAGGGGCTGAATCAGTAAATGTAAAAGGTTTCCACTGAGGAAATTTAAATTCCGCCATGAAAAAGTCAGTTCCAACGGGCATTTTAGGGATTTTTGCTGGTGTTTTTGTTTTGTTGCGATCTCTTGAAATAGTTAAACAACCCCTTTTCTAAACTTCTAGAAAATTTCAAAATCGATTAATAGATATTAACTTGTTCTTATTTCGAACCTAATAATTTATAGATATGGCACTCAGTTCGTATTATACTTCTTTAAAATTATTTTCAAAAAAAAGGGCCAAAGAACGAATTAGATCTTTGGTTACTACAATTCCAACAACATTATCCATATCATCCACAATTGGAACACGCTCTATGTTATTATTATGCATTTTTTTAATAATTTCGGGAAGTTTTTCGTTTAAAGTTCCTTTTACGGGATTTTTAGAATAAATATCATCTACATGAAATATTTCGGTCCCGATGAGTGTTTTGGACAATTGAATATCCCTCTGAGTAATAATTCCGATCAATTTTTGAGTTTTAGGGGCGACTACTGGGAGTCCACCAATATTTTTTTTAATCATCATAATCTCGGCAGTGGAGAGCTTTTCCATCGGACTTACTACTGCAACATCCTTACTCATAATATCTTGGGCTGTGATTTTCGATAAATCGCCACATGAACAATCTGAGATATTCATATATGTTACATAAATGATTTTAGGCTTAAGAAATTTGTACTTATGATTATATTTCATGGAAAAATTTCGAGATAATGGCGAAAAATCACAATCAATAAATTCTAATAGAGTTGACACAAGAAAATCAAGTTTTATTGACGCAGATGTAGTAGAATATCTTCGATTAACATTTAAAAATGAAGCAGAAATCTATAAACTTGTAAATAATTTAATTAAATCCCCCTCAAATTATTATATTCGAGTAAATTTGACTCTAACTTCTGTTGAAGATATAATTTTACAGTTAAAGGATAAATTTCCTTCTTATATTTTTACACCATCGCCAATAGAAAACATGATTTCAATTAAAATTCCAGCAAATTCGCATTTGATTCTACATCATCCAATAATATATTGTGACAAATTTGCTGCAGAAGCTGTTCGAATGGGGGCAAATCTCTATATTCCAGGAGTAACTGAGATAGAAGGCTCATTTCCTGCAAAAACATCCGTTTCTGTTGTCATGGATCCTAAAAAAGTCCCTGAATCATTTCCTTTTAATTTATCTCATTTTCATGTGGCTAATGGAATTGCTCAGATAGCATCTAAGGAATTTCCAAAGAAGCTAAATGGGATAATGGTCGAAACCATAGAATCACGAAATAAATTACCTCCTTATAGACAAAATTCATTATATTCTGATGGATTTATATCAGATCAGCACCTTTATGCAAATTTAGCCACTAAAATTTTCACAGAGTACATAGTGAAATTTTATCTTCAAGAAAAACATGATCCAATTATTTTTGATACTTGTTCTGCTCCTGGTCATAAAACAAGTGCAATGGCAGAGTGGGGATATCACTTAACTAAAAAAAAGACTGGTTCAGGCCATTGGTTCCCTATAAAATCCATTGATCGATCTAAAAACAGGTTACTTCATTTAGAACATGACATTTCCCGCTTAAAATTAGAAAATATTGAAATATATATCTGTAAATTGGAGAAGATCGAGAAAAAATACCCCAATTTCATAGGAACGGGTGATTTTATTTTTTTCGATCCTCCTTGTAGTGCTTTAGGACCTCGACCTAAATTATATATATCAAAAAACAAAACAGAATTAGAAGATTTTGCCAGAAACCAGCGACGATTGTTAAAATTGGTGGATAAGCTTATTCATCCCGGGGGATATCTTATGTATAATA
This sequence comes from uncultured archaeon, assembly GCA_964426185.1. Classification (GTDB taxonomy): domain Archaea; phylum Asgardarchaeota; class Lokiarchaeia; order Sigyniarchaeales; family Promethearchaeaceae; genus Harpocratesius. The sequence goes on from CAYRPF010000090.1 coordinate 6,270, forward strand.
CATGCACATTTGCTATTCAAGAAAATGAAAATATTGTAGCTTATGCATTAACCAAATTAAATTATCGTCTAATTGATATATCATCCTTCTATCCCCAACTAGGAAATCCTGGATTAATTTATCAAGGAATTTCTCCTCAAAAAAATCATTACATGCGGAGATTTTATCCTTCTGATGAAGATGGTCAAGGATATTTCATTGCATTGTTACAGAAAAACGAAACTTAGGAAAGAAGCGAAATATTACTTAGATGACTTCACCGATGAAATAGGGAAAGATCTTGCTATTTTCAATTCGAAAAATTCCGCTGGAGTAGTTCTTGCTCAGATTTTCTCCTTCTTTTCCTTTTTCAATTACTCCAATTATTTTCCCCGATTCATATCCCAGTTGCCAGAGGGGAATTTCGATTTCTACATTATTTTGCTTAGAATCTGAATCTTTCGAGCTGCTTTTTTGTAAAATCACCAGATAACATCTATTTTTCGACAATCTGGCATAAGTTATAATCTCTAATTTTTCATATTTTGGCAAGAGTTTAAAAATGAAGAATGAACCTGTTTGAAATTCAACAATATCTTTTCTTAACTTAATCATTCTGATATAAAATTCTCTTAAAGATTTGTGCCATTTTGATTCATCCCAAACCATGGGTCGACGGTTTGCAGGGTCGTTTATTCCTTCCATTCCAATTTCATCACCATAATAAATAAGAGGTATCCCGGGATAGGTAAATAACATGCAAACGGCCATTTTCATCATTTCCTCATCCTTCTTTAAAACAGAATACATTCGTGGAACATCGTGGCCATCTAGTAGATTTAATTGAATTAATTGGTATTGAAATGGAATTAAACCACGAAATAACTGCATTTGTGAAATCATATCGTGCAGAGAAAATGGATAAGAAAAAGAGAAATTTCTAAACATGCCATTGCTGAATGCTTGAAAGCCGTCTTGGTGACTTAACCAGCGAACTAAAGGAGAATAAAAGGCAGTATAATTAGTGATCGCATCAAGTTTCTCTGGAGAAATTAATTCACTTCCATCATAAAATGTCTCTCCCAACAATAATGAATCTTCGTTAATATTTTTCAAATTGTAGTGGATATCTTGCCAAATGGTTGAGGAAAGGTCGATTTTTTCGTACTTTCCAATCATATTAGCACAATCAAATCTCCATCCATCAATATTGTAGGGAGGTCGCATCCAAAACTGTAAAATTGAATCTTCATCACGATAAATTTTATTCTTTAATGAGTCAGAAGTAAAATTTAAGCGAGGAAGGAGTTTAAAATTTTTCCAAGCATCATAGCTTTCAGGATCATCTGAATAGAAATGATAAAATTCATAGTGAGGATCCGTTTGAGAGTGATATGCACCAGATTTTTCCTTCTTTCCAGTACGATTAAACCAAGGATGTGTATCTCCTGTATGATTGATAACAGCATCTAAAATAATGCGAATCCCTTTTTTATGTAAATCTTGAACTAAGGATGCAAATTCTTCGTTTGTTCCTAAATGTGGATCAATCTGATAGTAATTTTCAGTATTGTATTTATGATTTGTGCTGGCTTTGAAAATTGGATTTAGATATAATGCATTAATTCCTAATTCTTGTAAATATGGAATTTTTTTTCTGATACCCTCTAAATCCCCCCCATAAAAGTGCAAACTAGTGTAATTCTCTCCATATTCTCCCGGGATTTCTTCCCAATCACATTTGACTGATTTCTCCTTTCCTCTTTGGATTTCTCCATTTTTGACATCTAAATTGGGATTTCCATTATAGAAACGATCAGGGAAAATTTGATAAAAAACCGAATTATAAATCCATTTTGGAATGGGTGCATCAAAAATAAGTCGAAAACAATGTTTTTCTGGCGGGGTTGTTCGAGAAATTCCTAAAGTTGAATAAAAAAAATGCTCTTTTTCAGTTAAAATACGAAATCGGTATTGTAATTCTTTACCTTGAGAATGCATTTCGACTTTTTTAAATTCCAAATTAGGAAAAAAGGAAGACATTTGAGAGCAAAAAGATGGATCTGGGTGCATTTCGAAATTTAGTTCTTCCCCATCACGAAAAAGACTTAAGAATATTTTAGAAATTGGGGCATATTTTAGATATTGGATTCGTATTTGAACAAGTTCTCCACTTTTTGGATTAGTTGGTTCAACAAATCGTGAACCGCCATCGTGAAAAATACTCGTTTTCCAATCCTTTCTTTGATTTTGAATAATTTCACCCATTACTATTAATTAATACCTTAGATTTCAAATAATTTTTCATTTATTTTTGTAAAATTCGTTTCGGTTGGGCTGAAATTTAAGTAAAATCATTTTAGGGGATTCTGGGCCTTCAGGAAAGAACATTTGTAAAGAATCATTCCACATTTCTTTTTTAATTCGAACATTATCCACAATTTCGATTTTTCCGAATAAAATGATTTTCTCTCGACGAAATGGATCTTTATAGTTGATTATTACATCATTATTGTTCTTAATTTCCTTTATTTTTTGAGAATTTGGATATGTTCCAAACCATATGGCGTCTTCATCCTGTGGACGTAAAAGTACGGTCATATCACGTCCGTGAATTTTATGCTTTAAATCATAAGTATATAAAATTACAACTTGGCCGTATTGAAAGATTTGGGTGAGTTTTTTCATCTGTAATCACTATCAAATTAAGCAAATTTAAGAGTTTAAAATATAGCTCTTTCAATCAATGCTTTTAATTTGCATTTGGATTATCCTTGATAATATTTCTCTAATAATTTTTATATTTCATCAGTTCCGGAATTTTCGATATAAATTTTATTTTTTTTCATACAAAATATCTATTTCCAATGATATTTATGATTGAAATTGACATTATTTGGAATATTTATGCAAAATATTTATGCAATATTCCATTGTCTTTATTTGGAATATTTATGCAAAATTCCATTGTCTTTATTTGGAATATTTATGTAAAATTCCCTTGTCTTTTTTGGAATATTTATGCAAAAAAGTGTGATTACTATGCCAAGCTTTGCAGAAACATATGAGGCTATCAAAGCCGATCTTTCAAAAGGTGAAAAAAATTTTAACGTCGAATGCACCATGCTCAATGAGGGTATGAAATGTGAAATAAAAATGGGTCAAAAGCCCCATATTTATCACATTGATGCACCAGAAGGACTAGATGGTACAAATGAAGGTCCCAGTCCTCTTTTAATGATTTTAGGGTCAATTGGGGGCTGTATAATTGCTGTTACTAAATTTTGGTCGAAAATAATGAATATTCCCATTGATGAACTAAAAGTATTCAGTCGGGGACATATTAATCTGGCTGGGATTTTTGGCTTAAATGACGATATTCTACCAGGATATGATAAATTAGAACCAATAGTAAAAATTAAATCGTCAGCTCCAAAAGAAAAAATAGAAGAAATGATGGAAAAAGTTTTCACACATTGTCCTATTATTTTTAATATGGCGGGAAATTCACCAATTAAGCCTAAACTTCAAATTAAATCCACCAAATAATTAGTAGAAATTATGGATGTGGAATAGATAAAAAAAAATTTTTTCTTTTTCAATTTCAATTTGATAATAATGAAAAATTCTGTAAAATCAGCAAGTACCTAAGAGATAAAATACCGATCCAATATTTTTTACTATTTTGCCAAAATGTCTCATATTGTCCACTCCAGTCCCAATTTGGTTCTATCATTCCAGTTTGAGTTAATTTATTAATGATCCAAACCAAATTTTCATTAATAGCAGTTTCAGATATTTCAAAGTGATTTCGCTCTGGATGATCCACAAAATCCAAAGGTTTGGCCACATATTTTTCCCAAAGAGAAGAATCTAATACAATTTTTTCTTGAATACCCCTTTTTAATGCAGGTAGAATTTGTTTTTGCTTTTCATTATCCAACATCCAATATAACCGAATAGTGCAAAATAATTCGTGTTCTGAATTAAAATCCGTCTTTTGAGAGAAATATTCAATAACGCGCTTTAATTGCGCTTGAATGAAATCTTGATACTGCTTCTCTGGTAAAAGATGGCGATAATAGTAGAAATATCCTGTTAATTCGATAGTTGGATTGCCCCAAGCTGCGTCAATTGGCGTTTGTCGTGTTACTTCATCCCAGTGCCACCAAGGTGCATGAGGATAATCGTTTACTTCAGAACGAACTGCATACCACCCCTTTCTTTCTATATCAAACGAGGTAATGAGAGAATGCAAGGCTTGTTCTATGTAATCTTCAACTTTTTTCTTAAGATCGGATGTGAATTGTGTAGAAAATTCGGTATTAAGAAAATGCAAGTATTTCAAACCAATGCTTGTAGCTAATGGAGTCGACATAGGCAAGTGAAAATCTGGCTCAATTCCCAAGCCAAAACCGCCGTCTCGATTTTGATAGCGCACAATTTCATTTAAAACCACATCAGGAGTTCCTTGTTCAAATACCAAAGAAAATATCTCACGCTCCAATGGACGAGCAATATTTTTTAAGTTTTTCTGAACTGTTGAAAAAATTTCTACTGGTAGTTTTTTAAATTCCATTATTACTAAAAAGAGCGAAATAATTTTAAAATTGTG
>CAYRPF010000091.1:0-4785 GCA_964426185.1 uncultured archaeon
AAAACACCTTCTTGCGCCCAATGTTCCAAATTGCCATGCTGGGCTTTGATTCCTAAATCTGCCCATAATTCTTTGAAGATATTTTTTAAGGTAGGAGGAAGATTGGTGGTTGTTCGTGGAATTGAAAAAGCTAATCCATGAGCGTGTTCAATGTTAGGATAAGGATCCTGTCCCAAAATTACCACTCTAACTTGATCAAAAGGGGTGAATTTAAAGGCGTTGAAGATATTTTCAGGTGCAGGCAGAATTTTCTTTCCCGATCTTCTTTCGTTTTCCAAGAATTTTTCAATTTCACGGTATTTCGATGAAGAGAAAAAAGGTAATTTCTGTTTCCAAGTTTCCATATGAAGAATTAAAAGCGGGAAAGCAAAAATTTTTTCTCTTTTTATACATTTTCTCCAAATGAGAACATTTATGGGATTTAAGCAATTATTACAGGCGAAACTTTCTGAAAAAGCAATTGTTCCCTCGGAATTACTCGATTTAGTTCCTCGAGGATTTCAAGATCTCCAACATCGGATTATTATTAAACTCCACTCAAATCTGGTGCCATATGCTAAAGAAATAGCTGAATTGATTCCCCAAATTTTACCCCATGTTATAGCTGTGTGGAATCGAACTGGAGAGATTGAAGGAAGATATCGACAACCAATGGGCTTAGTTCATTTGTGGGGTGATTCTTCAACTGAAATAACCATTACAGAAAACCATGTTCGATATAAATTTGATTTCACAAAAATAATGTTTGCTAAAGGAAATGCCACCGAGCGTAATCGAATTCCTAAAAAGGTTTGTAAAGGAGAAATAATTATTGATATGTTTACAGGCATTGGATATTTCTCACTAGGAATGGCTAAAACTCGCCTTCCTCAGAAAATTTATTCCATTGAATGGAATCCCACTGCGTTTCACTATTTGCAAGAAAATGTTAAATTGAACCATGTAGAAGAGATCATTGAACCAATTTTTGGTGATTGTAGGGAAATTGTCCCAAATTTAGTTGAAAAAGGCGTTTTGGCTGATAAAATAATTATGGGCTTGCTTCCTGAGCCGGTTGATGCTATTCCAGCGGCTTTGACTGCGGTAAAACCTGAAGGGACTTTGATCATTTATGAAGGTGTAGATAAGAAACATTCCACACGTCTTTTTGATGAATTCAACCAAATTGCCCAAAATCACGGTTACCTTTGTGAACTTCGAGAACAACGAATCGTGAAAAATTATAAACCACATGAATATCATGTGGTTGTGGAGATTTTTGTTACTCCTAAATGATCGAATTCTTATCCAAGGATATCCAAAGATATTTTATCCCGAACAACAATACTTTAATTATTACCTAAAATTTATGTTTGGTGAATTCTTCCGATGCCCCAAATCCATGAAAATACCGTCTGTTTTGACTACTCTCATCATAATACTTTAGTAATTGAATCTCCCAGTAATGCAGATTTTACTCAATTTCTCTTTTCTTCTTCATTTCGTCTTGGGAAAATTCAAGCAGGTTTTACTGATCTCCAAAAAATAGATAAATACAAATTAGTTGTAATTGGAGGACCAAGAGAATCTAAATTTACCGCAGATGAAATCAAAGTTTTGGTGGAATATGTCAGAAAAGGTGGAAATTTATTAGTTTTTCATGATGAAGGAGGTGATTATGGGACAAATTCAAATTTATCTGAATTAACTCAATTTTTTGGCTTTAAGTTCAAAAATAATATTCTATTTGATTCTGTGCATTTTCAAAGAAAAGAATCTCACGTGATTATTGAAAACTTTGAGCCTCATTCTACCACGCAGAATATCTCTTCAATTGTTCTTTCAAGCGCTTGCACCATTGTTATTGACGAACTAATTGCTAGTGATCCGAATGTTGATGTAATTCCTTTAGCCCGTTCCAGTTTGAATTCGTACAGCACAGAATGGATAGATGGTGAATGGGTAGAAGATGTAGATGCTTGGAAATCAATAGTAGCTATCTACGCTAAAGTCTACAAAGGTAGAGTGATAGGGCTCCCCACGGTTTCTATGTTATCATCACTTTCTTCAGCTTATGGTTTTTATGCGTTAAATAATCAAGACTTTATTGCGAATATATTCCATTTCTTGCTTGAACCCCCTGAAAGTGAAGATCAAATCCCCCGTGATCAGAAATTAATAACTGTTCCGCTGAAATATCATTTATTATTATGGATAGAAGATTTGGTCCAAAAAAACGAATGGAAAAGCACAGCAGATTTGATCAATTACAGTGTTTCATATATAAAAGAGCATTATGATGAAATAAAACGACTACAGCAGCAAGAACGGGAATCTTTTTTGAATATACGGCGGAAACAGCTGGATATATTAAAAAATATTCCCGATATTAAAGAACGAATCAAGAAAGCGCGAATTATGGAACAAGAAATTCTGTTATTGAAGAGATCGGAAATAAGTGATCAAGTAATCAGAGATTTACAAGAATTGATGCAAGGACTTAGCGAAATTACCGAAGGAAAAGTCGGGGGAGAATTCACAAAGGAAGAAATAGAAACCAAAGTCCATGATGCAGAGCAAAGAGAAAAAGGTATTATTTCCGAAGAAGAATTAGCTGCTAGGGAACAATCTATTTCGATTAAAGATATTAGCAAATTATCAAAGGAAGAATTTTTAGAAAGCATTGTTAAGAAAGAAATGAAGATATCAGTAGAAGAAATACCCACTATTGAAGATCTGAATGATGATTCAATTACAACCGAGCTTAAAGGTGATGAAGTGGAATTAAAAATCGATGGGGAAGATTTAGGGGAAAAACTTGCAAAATTAAGAAATCCAGATGAAATTTCAAAAAGAATCATGGATAATTTTAAAGATTTAGCATAATTTCATCCCAATGATCTTCGATATATCTCACTACGCCGAGATTTTCTGCGCTTTCAGTTATTTCATTAGCCAACTGCTTTACTTCCTCACAAGCGTTTTTTACAGCGATGCTTCTTCCAGCTAATTTCATTAATTCCAAATCATTGGTGTTGTCACCGAAAACAACGAAATCTTCCAACTTAAGGTTCATTCTATGTGCAAATTCTACCATCATATTTCCTTTACCTGCTTCTGAAGAATTGATTTCCAACCAATACCAATGACCTTCAATTCCAAGCTGGTCATACGCTACATCTTCAATATATACCAATTTTACTTGATCTTTGAATTTATGTTTGATCTGCTCGTATAAATTGTTCAAATGTTCTATTCGAGCATGATATTGCAAACTTACAATTTGATGTTCAATAAATGAAGAAATTTGAGCACGTGATAAATATGTGATACCTTTTTTTCCCCATGTTCCTTTTTCTGTTCTGATTTTTCCCGTTTGCGGTTGATAACCGATCATTACTATCGGTTTTAAGTTCATATTTTCTGCCAACTCAAAAATTTCGGAGAAAAATTTATCGGGAATGGTGGTTATTTTCCAGAATTCTCCCGTGTTTAAGTCTCCCAACAATGAACCGTTATTTAAAATTACGGGGTATTTAATTTTCAATCCTTTAAGCGCTTTTTTTGCTTTTTTTAGATCCCGTCCCGTAGCCACTGAAAGTGATAATCCAGAATCAATTAAGCGATTTAACCTTTCTTTATTTTCATCACTTAGTCCATTCGGGAGATCCAATAAAGTGCCATCTAAATCGGTCACAATAAATTTTTTTCCCACATGAAATTCAAAGAATCGTAATTTTTCAATTCTTGGGGGTAGAAATTTTATCTTTCCCAGATCCAAAGTTCATCAAGAGCACGTGGTGCTACATATGTAACATAAGAAAAAGAGTTTCCTTGCTCATAAGCTTCCCGAATATAGCGAAGAAAGGAAGGATATTCAATATTCAGTACAAAATGTCCGTTATTTTGAAAATTTTTCAAGAATGATGTTGTTTCATTTATTGAACTTGCGGAATTTCTTGCATTTCCATTGAAAAATACATCTTCTCTACCTATTCCATCAATAGCATCTAAATATCTGGGGAAGACTCCTAAATATTCTCCATTTTGTGGGACAATAATAAAATGGGGTTTTTTCATTTTTGCATATGTTGAGATATTTACTACAAAATCTACCATGAGATTTGCAGCGTTTTCCATCCCATTTTCTTCATAATATTCAAATGCATCTATTATATCCAGGTATGCTCCATCAAATCCTAAATTAATAATTTGATCCAAATACGATGAATTCGAACCGTAGATTATACTTTGCCAAGAAGGATCCCAATATTTAACCTTATAATTCCCTTTCCAATTGGAATTTTCTTGATCAAGCCATGCAGGTGCACTATCATCCGGAATTCCATCTTGATCGTCATCCCATGTGGTATTCCAATAAGGGCGGTATGATTCAGCTTCTCCTATTGAAATATAACTAAAAACAAGTCGATTTTGAGTCTCGCCGTTAGAAAACTTTAATGAATTAAGAATATCTTGAGTCCAAACCGATTCATCAAAGTACATATCCAAAATAAACAAATCAAAGGGTGTATCCAATAGATCATTAATAACTTCTTCTTGAGTGGAGTAAGCATCATATTGAAGAAAGAAGCAGAAACGATCGACTTCAATATCATTAATAGAAAAAGAATACAATGATTCTGAGGTTGGTGGGCTAAATACATCATATAAATATATATAAGTTCCCGCTCCGCTAATCATCGCCAGCAATAGACATCCAATGATGATTTTCACCCAATTTTTCATATTAATCTTCTGAATTTTTGGGAAATTAAAATTTCCGCTTTTAAGTTATTACCCAAT
>CAYRPF010000091.1:4885-10292 GCA_964426185.1 uncultured archaeon
TAATCTTCTGAATTTTTGGGAAATTAAAATTTCCGCTTTTAAGTTATTACCCAATCATGCTTTTCAAAATAATGAGAGATCTTTTTCAATATTCATATTTTATCTTACCCATGCATAAGGAGGGGGTAAAAATTAATCCATGCATCTCTGAATCTTGCCGGATTCAACTGCTCCACACCATGTTTAACACTATTAAGGGTTATTCTTTGCTATTGGAGCAACTTCAACCCGATCCAGACAATTTTTTAACCGATTCTTCCAGTTTACGAAAACCTTTCGCGTTTAAAACACTAATTGCCACGATTCTTTCTGTGAGAACACGCGATGAAACAATAATTAAGGTAATTGAGAACTTATGGAAACACTATTCCACCCCGCAGACATTGGCTGCTGCTCCCTTGGAACATCTGGAAGAATTAATTCGTAGCAGTGGCACTTACAAGCAGAAAGCAAAGAGAATTAAAGAAACCGCCCGAATCATCCATGAAAGATATAACGATGAAGTGCCCGAAGATATTGCTGAATTACTAAAATTACCTGGTGTGGGTCGAAAAGTCGCTAATTGCGTGTTAGTCGTTTCTTTTAACAAACCAGCTATTCCAGTAGATACTCATGTTCATCGTATTGCAAATCGAATTGGCTGGGTTAATACAAAAACCCCGGAACAAACTGAGTTTGCTTTGCAAGAGTTATTTCCTGAAGAAGAATGGAGATGGATTAATTATACAATGGTGAGTTTCGGAAAAAATATTTGTCTTCCCATTAATCCCCGCTGCGATAGTTGTCCAATAACTCAAAAATGTGAGAAAAAAATTCAAATGAAAGAAAAGAAGCAGAAAGGTAAAAAATAGCATCATTCATTAGATTTTTTGATTTCCTTGTAGGAAACCAGCATTTTTCTCTCTTCAAGAGGTAAATTTTTCAAAATTTCTATGCTTTCACATACTTTTTCATAATATTTCATTTTCTCTTTTCTCTGTTCCTGCGTAATTAACTTCTGCAAATATTCTCTCTTCAAAGTTTTAGGTATGTTTTCAATAAGGTTGGAAATTTTTTCTGGATTATTGATATATTCATCATTTTTGCCAACTTTTATAACATAATCTCGAGAAAGTTGCCATAAATTTTTCGTTAACTCATTAATAAATAAGGAAACTTTCAAAATCATCGTTATTTCGCTTAATTTATCCATAAAGAATTCATGTGCTTCTTGCAATTTTTTAAAATTTTCCCTATTCAAAAACAACTTCTCAAATGGTTTAATTTCTTGATAAATTTCTTTGATGATTTTTAATACCGAAAAAAGATAGCGAGATACCATGATTGCTTCTTCTTTGAATGTAGAAAGAACATTGTTCTCATTCCACTCTGTATACAATCCAGCTATGACTTTACTCAGCGGGGTGAATATTTTTGGCTCTACTCCGATGGCTTCTTCTTCGGTACTTTTTTGTTTCAGAACCCATTGAAGCTTATGGAGAAGATTTTCAAACTCGCGCAGTAATTTCTGTTTTAAGTCAAAATCTTCATCAGAAATCTTAGTCTTTTGAGTCGAAAATGTAGCGGTGAGATTTTTTACATGTATTCCTGCTTTTTCACATGTTTCAATATCATGTAAGGGAATTGTTGCTTGAAATCCTTCCGAAAAGAGGTCAGCGGTGATGTCGTTCACACCACGGATAATTTTATCGAAAAATTGGTTGAAATTGATTAAAGAATTACGAATATCAAGATATGTGTCTTTATAATAATTCCATTTGGGAAACAGAGAATTTAACATCATTTTTATGCGATTATTTTTTGAAATCTTCTGGTAGCTTGGTATATCTTCCAATGAATCAGGGAAATTTGCATCATTTGAAAAATTAGGTAAGGTTAGCACTGCATCAAAGAAGTTCGAGACTAATTCTTTAGATATATCTAATTGGATGGATTCAATTTTTGAACTAATTTTTTCTTGCAATAGTCTAATTTCTTTTTCTACTGCATGTAAATTTTCGAAATCTTTGGTGAGTCGCCCTTGTAATAGAATTACTTTGGTTGAAGAACCCAATTTTTCCAGTATTTTATTCAAATAAGGTGTGTACTTCTCAGAAAAGGGCGTATTTGATAGCATTGTTAGCATGCTCATCGTATATGCTAATAAACCATCATATTTTTGGAAAATATTCTCAATTAATGGACCCTCTGCTTGTTCGGAAAGTAGTAACTCCTTAATATTAACTTGTTTTATCTTTTTGGCGCCTTTTGTCTCATCTTCCAAATCGACATCAAAAATATAGCTAAGCAGACCATTCCAAGATTGAATTTGCTCAAATTTTTCATGTTCTTTTTTTGCATTATCTAAGACATATTGAACAATTCCTTCAATGGTGGTTATATTAGAATTCCTATTTTTTTGGATTGGACGAAGTTCATTCTGCAAATTTTTAAACTTCTCTTCAGATAAGGTAATTTGTTTTGGATCAATTTGATCAAAATCGATCTCCTGATCTGCGAGAGTACGAATTACTATTTTTCCTAAATTAAACAAAGAATGCAGCATATAATACAATTCTGGGCGAGAATCTTCTACAGCTAAGTTTGAAATTCCTCTCGCAAAAATTTGACCAAGTAAATGGATTTTATCTAATATAATCATAATTTCTTGAATGGGGGATTTAATCTCGTCCATTTCATTCCAATCTAATCCAAAAACCTCTTCCATAACTTGAGTTGCAAATTGTTGAATCAAAGGATTTGATAATTGGCCATAAAGCGAATTCATCCGTTTTTTCAATTGTTTTATTCTGATATTAAACATCTGCAGTAAAATGAAACCGAGCTTCAAAATAAATTTATCTTACATTTAAAAAGAGGATGTTTTGTTGTTTTTTTCCTAAGTAGTTCAATTTTCAAGATCTTTTAAGGTCTTTCGCAATTTTGCATTACTTTGAGCAATTTGATTGAGTAAACTCCGTTGTTCTTCATTAAATTCTTCGCCGAATTTGCGTTTCAATTCTAGTAACGCATTATGAATTATATCAAGTCGAGTTTGAAATTCTTCCTTTAATTCTTTATTAATTTGGTTTTTCTCGCTCTGAAAAATGATGGAATTTAATTGAATAGATTTGGTAATGTTCTTACCCTCAACAGAAATGTTATACCCTTGTCGTGTGAGGGCTCGCGTAATTGCTGCGACAAGATTATTTCGGTTTGCTGGTTTTTCCAAATAATCTGAAGCCCCTAGTTTTATTGCTTGTAAAGCGGTTTCTAAATTTGGCTCTCCAGTGACAAAAATAATTACCGAATCGATTTTGAACTCTTCTTGCAGTTTTGCCACTAACCTTAAGCCATTCATTTCTGGAAGAATAATATCCACTAAGATCAAATCGAAATTTAAAGATTCAACTGCTTCTTTGGCACTACTATAATTGTAGGCGGTTTCACAGTAAAATCCCGCTCTTTTAAGCATTTTTTTCAGTGATTTCCTGATTGGTTCTTCATCATCAATTATCAGTATTTTCCCTTGTTTTACTTCTGTAGAGATTTTTGAAGCGATTGTAGTTTTTTTCTTAGTCATTATTTACACCATAAATTTTTCATTAAGAGTTAAAAAGTTTATTTTTGTTAAATAGATGGGAAATCCAGGATAAATTTAGTTCCTCTTTGAATGTTGAAATTAAAAAACATGCTATCTTCTTCTTCCTGCGAACATACTGTAATATAGGCATTATGATTTATCGCGATTAGTTTAACAATAGCCAGACTTAATCCTACATGCATCTCTGGTGATGGCCAGTTTGAATAGAATGGATCATAAAGGTGTTCCTTTTGTTCTGGAGTGATGCCTATTCCGTTATCAGATATTTCAAATCGATAGAATCGACGTTTATTTAAATTTATTGGCTTTAAAACTAATTCTATTTTTCCTCGAATTTCTTTTTCTTTATTAAATTCAATAGCTAGGATTGCATTTTCGATTAACGCAGAAATTACGAATTGAAGTTGTTTGAAATTTCCATAAACTAATGCAATTTCTAATTCTGAGATAAAACTTATATCTATATGATTTGCATATTCTGAATTCTTGAAATTTTGAAGAGATTGGCTAATTACCTCAAGTAAATTTGTGTTATCCCGAAAATGTTTCTCTGTAGCAATCTCTGAGAAATATCTGACTTTTTTTAGAACTTCTCTAATCCTATTTCCTTGATTTATTGCTTCATTTAATTGGTTTTGTAATTCTTTTTTAATATTAAGTAAATTTTCATCTATTATTTCTTTATTGAGATGATTTTCTTCCCAATCTTTTATATCATCTAAAGAAAGGGAGATAAGTGAAAGCAGACTCATAAGAGGATTATTTATTTGATGATTTAATTTTGATATGATAGAACCAATGGAAGCTAATTTTTCTGCGGTAATTAATTCTTTCTGAGCTTGACTCAGTTGCTGTTCTTTGATAGATAATGCAATATTTTTCTGATTTAATTTAAGAGAAGACTCATGTAATTTTGTTTGTAAATCTTTTGTTTTAGTTATATCTCTTCCAGTAAGCAATAGGGATTCTAATTCTCCTTTTTGGTTATTTATCGGAATTATGGAAACTTCTACTATTAATTCGTTTATTAATTTATGGTTCATAGAATCTTTTTTAGGAACAAAAATTAATTCTTGATTTTGGATAAATTTACCTTTCCTTGCTTCAGATAAGAAATTTATAAATTTTTCTTCATTTTCTCCTTTTTTCAAGGGAAGAAATTTGTTTATTATTTCATGAGCGGAATATTTTAGAACTTTTTCTGCAACATCGTTCCACAATTTTATTTTACCGTTTACATCAAGATTTATGATGATATCTGGGTTAGAATTGACTAAAATATCTAAAAAATTGGTTGTTTCTTGATTTAATTCTGAGATCGATAGAAATTCTTGCTGTAAGTGGGCATTTAATATGGCGATCCCTAATTGAGTCAATATAATGGGAAAATATTTTAATTCTTCTTCTTGAAATTTCTTGGTGCGTTCTTTATAATAAAAACAAATTGTTGCGGTAAGCTCACTTTGGCGGATATTAATAATTCCTCCTACTGCAAGGTAGAAATTTGCGGGTTTTAATACGGGAAGTGCATCCATGTTTTTAGAATAATTAGATAATTGAATCCATATTCTTTCTTGATTATTGAATAGCCTGCCATCTAATCCTCCTCTATCTGGGGAGAGAATCCGCCCCCTAAGAGGGATTTCTGGTGGTATATTTACCGTGCTATGAAATACACCTAAATTTCCTGTCCAAATAACAATCGTTGCGGCATCTGCTTCCAAAATTTCTGCAGTTCGAGAAAGTAAACGTGTTAAATTCTTTGTAGGGTCATCAGATTTTAATATTTCTCCCCAGATTTTCTTTTGAAAAATTTTGCTTTTT
>CAYRPF010000091.1:10302-10433 GCA_964426185.1 uncultured archaeon
CAGATTTTAATATTTCTATGAGAATATTCAAAATTTCTTCTTTATTGAAATTATCCATCATACCCCTCCCTAAATTAACCTCGTAAATAATTCCCCCAATCTAAAATAAACTTAAATAAACTTAAATGTTT
>CAYRPF010000092.1:0-10290 GCA_964426185.1 uncultured archaeon
CACTTTTACATTATCTTTAGAAGCAGTCAAATTTTGATTATAAGCAGCACTTTCGGGAAAATTGTTCTCTGTAATAAATGGACATAAATCATCATCATTGGGATTGTCCACATTTACGTCTTGAAAGTTATCATTTGGTATAGATTTTAACGGTGTAAAAATTTGTATAATCATAAAACCAATCAAGAAAACAATTGATAGAGTTATTCTTTTACCAGAAGTGTGCTTATATTTTTTATTCATAATTTTATTGCATTGCAAAAAGATTTATAACTTTTGTATTTTAAAACGAAAAGTTAATGCATTAGGCATTAAAAATTAAGAAAAATTAGCCAAAAATTGAGAAAAATTTACAACTTAAAGATGAATGAAAAAGAAATTAGAAAAAACTTTTCAACACTGAAATTTAACAACAATTCTGATAATTATTCGGACTTCAAAATAATCCGGGCATCTACCGCTAAAATTCCGTCTGCATAGGTAAATAAGGGATTTAAATCCATCTCCGCAATTTCTGGATGGTCATAAGCCAATTTTGCTACTTTCTTTAGGGTATCTTTAATGGCTTCTAAGTCGGCGGGAGGTTTGCCTCGATATCCATCAAGAATCTTGAATCCTTTTATCTCATGAATCATTTCGTCCGCATCAAAATTGGAAATAGGCGCAATTCGGAAAGCAACATCCTTCATTACCTCCACCAAAACACCTCCAATACCAAACATAATCGTTGCTCCAAATTGAGGATCTTGCAAAGAACCGATAATAATTTCAGCGATAGGGGGTTTCGCCATTTGCTGGATGGATATTCCCTTGTGTTCATCGTCGCATTCGATTGCAAGTAAATCAGCCATGGCAGCTTGTGCTTCGGTTTCATTTTGAATATTTAGTTTTACAGCACCTGAATCAGATTTATGCACAATTTTATCGCTCATAAGTTTCATCACAACGGGATAACCAATTTGGCTGCAGGCTTGAATTACCTTTTCTTGCCCATCCTTCACTGGAACTAGCATTTGCGCAGGAATCGGAATACCTACTGCAGTTAATAATTCTTTAGATTCAAATTCAGTTAACACGGTTCGATTGTCATTTTTTGCCCGAGCTAGAATTTCATCTACGGTCGCCATAGGTATAAATAAAATAAGATCGTAAAAAATGATTTCCTTTTGCTATATCTGGAGGGCGGAAATTCCCAATTGCAGAACGGGTTTAAAGTTGATTTTCCTTCCTTGAAGTAAAAATTTTAAAAAACAACCCTATTCCTACTATTGAGAAGGCATCCCTCACAAAATCACCTGTTTTTGCACTGGTTTCCATGAATGAACAGTTAAGACTCCGTGCTATTTCTTCGCCTTCATCGTGAGAAACTTCACGAGCATTTTCAAGATCAATTTTATTTCCGATGATAACCAAGGGAATATTTGGTAAAACTGCTCGGATATCTTCCAACCAAAATTGAATTTTATCAAAAGTTTCCCGCCTTGTTACATCATAGCAGATAAATCCGACATCGGCACCTTGATAATAATATTTACGAACTCTCCGAAAGAAATTTTGACCTGCCACGTCCCAAATCATAAAATTCAGTTGATTTTCTTCAAAACCTTGTAAATGATAGACTTGATTGGTTATGGAAATTCCCAAAGTTGGTTTATAATCTTGTAAAAATCTGTTGTGAACAAATTGATAGATTAAAGTAGATTTTCCAACGGCGGGTTCACCAATTACGCATAGTTTTAAGTGGATTTCCTTCTGAGCTTGTTCTGGATCAACAGTAAATACCCTAAATGGAAGAGATGTCGATTCATTATCGAAAGAAAGTTCAGATCCTAAATATAAATTTGGAATGGATAAATCAACCATACGTCTTGGATCGTCAACTAGACGGGCCACTTTCTCTGCAACTAAAAAAGTATAAGGCATCAACTTTGATAAGTGAGTTTCTAATGTTACCACTGATAGCATGATTGCATGCTGCCCGCATTCAAGAAAAACTAACCGATGTTCGTTTGTTTCGAAAGTGCTCGTGCCATAAGCTCCGGGATATCTTTCTTTAATTGCAGTTAAGGTATTTTTTACGATTTCTGCAATATTGCCGTAAAGTTTATCCTCTGAAATCATGCTGTTGGGCTGTTCTGAAAGTTTTTTGCTGATTAGTTTTCCTTCACGCGTAAAAACATAAACAGCTTCTAAAATTTTTAGACAAGCTTGAAAATAATTATACAGTAAAATTTCAATTTTCTCGATGACTTCTTCCATGAAAATTACCTTTTACACAGCTTTCGCGAAATAATATATGAAATTCGGTTCTAATATTAAGTAGATCAAAGTTTATGTAATAAGTTTTTGGATAGAAATAAGGAAATTCATTTTCTTTGATGTTATAATGTTGTGGTATGCTTTACGAAACGACCAAGCACCAAAAGGTTGAAATTTGAATTTTCTCAGTGAATGGTTTTAAATCTTAGGTTAACTGATAGAAAATGTAGTTTATATGAAATAAGAAAGAATAAAAAAAAGTAGAATCATTTCCGCATTTTTATAATCCCATTTTTTTGCGGAAATAAATCTTCAGAAGCTCTACAGCACCAATTGTAACAACAATTGTTGGTATTATCCACATCCAATCAATCAAACTTAAGGGAATTACTGAAAAGATATTTCCTAAGCCCCTCCAAAAATACAGAAGGAAGGTTAAGAGAATTGAAGCAACCACGGAATACAGCATGAATTTATTGGTGAAAAGTCCAATTTTGAAAATAGATTGGTACTCACTGCGACAGTTATACGCATTGGCCATTTCGGCAAACATCATAGTAAGGAATGTAACTGATCGAGCATACCATTTAATATAATTTTCCAACAATTCTTTCTGATATTCCGCTTCAATTTGAACTGGTGTAAATTCGGGGAATTCATTTCCAATATACGTTAACCAGGCGTTTTTATCAGTGAAACCTTCGTAATTTATGACTAAACTTTCATGGGCTGCAGGAACTGCGTTCGGTTCAAAGAATGGAACAGTGTCATATATCACAAACAATCCTAAAATAAGAATGGTTAAAATTACGCCTCTGTAAACCATTGTTATAATAAAGTTCTTTGTAAGGAGCGGTTCGTTTAGGGGACGCGGTTTCTGCTTCATCAATGTCGGATCATAAGGATCAAATCCTAATGCTAATGCAGGAGCACCATCGGTTACCAAGTTAATCCATAACAACTGAGTGGCCACTAATGGTGGAGGAATTCCTATTATTGAAGCAAATAACAGCACTAATACTTCCATAATGTTTGAGGATAACAGGTATTGAATGAATTTTTTTATATTATCATAAATTCCTCGGCCTTCTTCAACGGCATGTACGATAGTAGCGAAGTTATCATCGGCTAAAACCATAACGGCTGCTTCTTTTGAGACATCAGTTCCAGTGATACCCATAGCCACTCCAACATGAGCGTTCTTTAATGCTGGTGCATCATTGACACCATCTCCTGTCATGGCGGCTACATGGCCATTATTCTGTAATGCAGACACAATATCCATTTTATGTTCAGGAGAAACCCGTGCAAATACATTACAATTCACAATTTCTTCTTCGGTTAAATCTGGAATGTTCTTCCCTTGATAGGCGGGATCTCCTGGATTTATTATCCCTAATTCTTCAGCAATTGCAACCGCGGTAATAAGATTGTCGCCGGTGATCATTTTAACTCCAATACCTGCTTGTCGACATTCTTTGATTGCTTGCTTTACTTCTTCGCGAGGTGGATCAATCATAAATTGCATACCCACAAAGGTAAGATGTTGCTCCATTTCTTCGATAGTATGCTCAATTCCATCTGCTTCACGGTAGGCAAAACCCAATCCCCGCAATGCTTGAGAAGCTTTTTCTTCATAAGCTTTCATGATCGCTTTTTTATCATTTTCTGTAATGGGGCGGATTTGTCCGTTTATTTGGATATTATCACATAAATCCAATAGAATTTCAGTGGCACCTTTAATATAAGCCATTTTTTTGCCATTGACTTCATGGATAGTTGTCATACGTTTGCGGCTGGAATCAAAAGGAATTTCATCAATTCTGGGATATTTTTTAGCTGTTTCTTCTGGATCTAATCCCGCTTTCCAAGCGGAAGTAATAAGACAACCCTCTGTGGGATCTCCGAATGTATTCCATTTCTTGTTTTGTTCATTTTGGTTTAAACGTGCATTATTGCATAATAATCCTATACGCAATGTTAATTCAAGGTCTAAAATTGAGAGCGGATCGACTTTTGATTCATTTAGTAAGAATTCACCCTTTGGTTCATATCCAGAGCCAGTAACATCATATACTTTTTCTCCCGCCCAAATAGAGCGAACTGTCATCTCATTTTTAGTTAGGGTTCCAGTTTTATCAGAACAAATAACGCTAGTACAACCTAAAGTTTCAACAGAATGAAGCTTTTTAATTATTGCATTACGGTTAGACATCCGAGTGACACCGATCGCTAAACATGTTGTAACAACAGCGGGTAATCCTTCAGGAATGGCTGCTACAGCAAGTGCGACTCCGGACATAATTGAATCTACCCAATACTCACCTTGAAGGATATAAATTACTGAAACTAATGCACAAATGATTAAGATGATTTTTCCAAGGAAACTTCCGAATTTTTCAAGATTTTGCTGCAGAGGAGTTAGTTTTTCTTCTACCCCAGAAATCATCCCAGCAATCTTTCCCACTTCAGTTGTCATTCCAGTTTGCGTAACAATTGCTTTTCCTCGACCATATGTACATAAGGTGGATGCAAAAACAAGATTTTTTCGCTCTGCTAAAGGTGTATCTGGTTCTAAAATCTCTGGAGTCTTATTAACCGGTACACTTTCTCCAGTCAATGCTGCTTCTTCGCATTTTAAGTTTGAGGCTTCAATAATACGTGCATCTGCAGCAATCATATCACCTTCATGAATCAGTAGAATATCTCCGGGAACAATATCCCGAGCTTTAACGGTAATTTCTTTACCATCCCGTATAATTTGGGCTTCTGGAGCTGCGAAGTTCATCAGAGCTTCTATCGCAGAGTCTGCTTTACCTTCTTGAACATAGCCGATTATTGCATTTAAAATAACAATTACTGCAATAACTATCCAATCATCGCCTAAAGTTCCTTTATCAATTAGATTTAAAACAGCAGAGGCTATAGCTGATAGAATTAAGATATAAATTAATACATCTTTAAATTGATCTAGAAAAACTTTCCATCGAGGCCTTTTTTCTTTTGCCGTCAATTCATTTGGACCGTATTTTTCTAAACGTGATTGTGCTTCAGCAACAGATAACCCAGTTGATACTGAAGTTTCAAGTATTGCCTCCACTTCTGATACATGCATGGCCCACCATTCAGTTTCGGGAATATCTTGGACTTCGGCGACTTCAGTCATTTCTTGAGTTTCCATTTTATGCTACCTTGTTAGATTTTTGTATTTCACGATTTTCACAATTTACCCAGAATTATTTGCGTAAGGTGAAAAACAAGGTAAAAAAATATTTCGTGCATTATTAAATTTATTCTGATAATTATCCACTAACCTAAGTGAACCACCCATTTATTCCACTAATGGGCATTTTTTTTGTTTTTTTTTACCGTAATTTTAGAAAGAATGAAATTTTGATTATTCTAAAAGGGGATTTTCTTTCAAGATTTTTCCCCTCGAATTTTGAACATGTTCTTTCAAGATGTTATAAAGTTCATTAATTTTATTGGGAATAGATTTATTCTTGGTGAAAGCGGTGAGATGCACTTCAACTTCATAAATTCTTTTCCCATTCATTAATTTGGATCTGGGATGTGTTTTTATCCATATTTCGGGATATTTATCCTTTATCGAATAAATTAACTCCGTAAATCGGCTTTCACCCAAATTTGCAAAAATAAAGCCACATTGATAATATTTTATATCTCTTGTCAATTTTTGAACACGGGATACGATATGCTGAACAAAAATTGCTTCCAATTCCAATGGAACTCCAGGAAGTGCGATTATTTCAGTAACCCCATTTGTAAATTCTTTGGGAATTAAAACCCCTGGCGCCATTCCTTCAGAATTATTGAGAGGGATTGCACACTGGGGTAAAATTGCCATTTTATGATGAAGGGGATATCTTTTTTCCAAAAAAGATTTTACTTCTTTGGTTGATTTTTTAAACCTTTTTGAGTAAGATTGATAAATCATTTCAAGAGCATCGGCATTTTCTTTCATTTCTTGAAAAGGTTTCAATATTTGGTTAATACCTTCCAATGTCATATCATCAAATGTAGGACCCAACCCTCCTGATGTAAAAATAAACATTGGTTTACGGGTTAGTGAATCCAATACTGCATTTCTAATTCTTAGAAGATCATCAGGAATAATGGTTATTTGTGTTATTTGCATACCAAGAGGAATTAAATGATCGATGATAAATTTTCCATTCGTATCTTGAACTTTGCCGATTAAAAGTTCATTACCTATTAGTATTATTTCACTTTCCATTTTCTTCCAATAATTTAAATGAAGATAACTAATAAAAGATTCTTTTTAAAAAGAGAGAAGATATTCCACTTATATGTTATTTTGAAAGCAAAGAATCGCTCGAAAATCCTTATAGGAAGTTCAAAGCTTGTCACCTCTATAGATGACAGTTGAAATTGATGACAGTGGAACGGGTGATATCATAGGTCCCGCCTTTATTTTATTTTGGCGTAGAGAAACAAACACTTTGGTTAAAAAAGAAGTCCCTTTAGAGCTTTACCAACAGAAAAATTTCAACACGCTTACAAAGGAATATATTCGGGAGTTATTTAAAGAGGTTTTCCAAATAATGGATATCCCTCCAACTGAAGATATCTGGTTATGCACCGGTCCTTGTTTTGATGAAGCGCGTAAATGGTTGCAAGAAAACCGTTACAACTATCACGATGCAAAAATTGAAGGTTATCTGCAAACACAAGTGGAATCGACTTATCTTGATTATCTTATTGAAAATTATGACTTTCCTAAAGAAAAGGCAATTTTAGAAAGTGGAAAAAAGAGATTCTTTGCAATTTTTAATTGGGTCGTAGATGATTTTCCTAGGCGGATAAAATTTATTAAATCGGGATTTGATAAATGGCAATCGAAATGGAAAAATGAAGCTGAAACTTTGTGGATGAAAAAAATGGTTGAAATTTCATCCAATACCAAAGAAGTAGGAAAAATTAGGATGAATGAAAGAATTCAAAATAAACAATCGTATAAATCAAATCAAAATACTAATCATCCTTCAAAATCTTTCTCTAAAAAAACAAATTCTAAAAAAAGAAATAAATCATATTCAACGAAAATTTCAAAATCAAGGAAGAAATACCCGAAGAAGAAAAAAACTTATAGTAAGACGCATCAACAAGCATCAAATTCATCAAAATACAAAAAAGACCCAATGCAAAAATTTTATTAATTATTCCCTTTTTTATATCTGAAGCAGTAATGAAGATATACCCTTATTTGATTCCTATTTCTGCAACATCCACAATGAACATTGCTAAAAATGGTAAATTTTGGCAATCCATTGTTTATAGGTATGAAGATGGAAATTTTGACCAAACGCAAAACAATTACAAACACTATTTGAAAAATTCAACAAATTTCCAAAATGAGCTTCTATTATTCTCCCAAAATATGCAGAATATCTTAGATTCTGAACGAAATTATGTGAATGATACTCAAGTTTACCCGAAAGTTATAAATTGTGCTATTTTCTTCTTGCAACCGAAAATTTCTGAAGTTCAATGGTCAATAGAATTTCAGGGACCCTTCAAACTTGGAGATAACATATATTCAAGTTATATAGATGCTGCAACCATAGACTATCCCATCCATTCTATTTACATATTTGATTCCATGATTGAAGTTCAAACGGTAACAACTTCTTTATCCTATCGAATAGATCAATCGAAAAGAGTAGTGGAATATTGGGGAAAGAAAGGTGAATATTTACAAGATTTTGAACAAATTTCTTTTCGGTTGTATTAATTTTTAAAAAACAATTGTTTCATCATTGTTTTCTTCCATATCTTTTACCTTTATTTTAAAATTTGAGTTTATATTATCTGAAGATTTATGTATTTTGTGCAATTTATGAGGCAAATAGACGGTAAAACGAGTGAATTGTGATGGTTTAGATTCAAATTCTATAAATCCATCATGGTTTTGAATAATATTTTTGCAGTATGCCAAACCTAGCCCCAATCCTTGGCTTTTTTGATCTTTCAGATGATCACTCTTGCTTTTTTTAGTGGTAACGAACGGTTCAAAAATATGTTCTTGTATATTTTTTTCAATTCCGATACCGTTATCATAAAATTCTACTGAAATATAGCTATTTAATTCATTTTCCTGTTGAATCTTCTTTTCTGATACGGTAATTTCAATATAATATTCTTGCTTGTTTTTAGAATTCTCTGTTGATTTCTTTTGGATGGCGAATATGGAATTGTCAATCAGATTTACAAAAACTTGTTGGATTTGGTCAGAGCGCACCAGTGAAAAAGGTTTAGAAGTATTAATTTTAATATTCAGTTTAATATTCGCTTTAACTATCATTGGTTGCATTAATTTAACCACTTTTAACAAGAGGTTTTCAATATTGGTTATTTCAGGATAGTTAGATTTTGTTCGGGTGAATTCCAATAAATTTTTTGTAATTTTCGAGATTCGTTCACATTCTTCCAGAATTTCCTGTAGATAAGAATAATACTCGTTTTCAGAGGTAATGATAAGTTGATTTTTCTCATGAATTTCATCTAATATCAAAGAAACATAGTTCTGAATGATCATAATAGGGTTATTTATTTCATGGGCTACTCCAGAAGCCATTTTTCCCATCAGTAAGAATTTCTCTGATTCAAGCATCCGGAGGAATAAATTATTAGGAGTTTGAGAAGGGGGATTATCCATTGATAATTATTTCTCGCACATAAAACATAAATAACTTGTTACCCTTTGTTAACGAGAATTCTGTTCAGATTAATGAAAAAGTAATAAAAAGATAAGAAATATATTAACAAAAAAAATTCAATCTAAATTCGTTCCAGATGAACAGCTTCAGATACCCCTCCGCCTCCGCAAAGGGTTACCAAGCCGTGAGTTTTATTGGAATGAATTAATTCATAAAGCAAGGTCACCATGATTCGAGCGCCAGTACAACCCACTGGATGGCCTAATCCAATACCTGATCCGTGAACATTTGTAATATCTCGATTAAGTCCTAATCCTTTCTCAACAGCTAAATATTGAGAAGCAAATGCCTCATTTACTTCAATACGTTCAAACAGATCTAATGATACGCTTGTTCTCTTTAAGAGATCTTTGACGGCAGGGATTGGGCTTTCACCCATGTAGTATGGATGATTAGCCCCCATTCCCACTCCTGCAATACGGGCTAAAGGTTTCAATCCTAGTTCGTTGGCTTTCTCTTCAGACATGATTACTAAAGCCGCAGCGCCATCATTGATACCTGAAGAATTTCCAGCAGTTACCGTTCCAGTTTTTGGAATAAATGCTGGCCGTAATGCTGCGAGTTGTTCCATAGTTAAATTCTTCCGATAATGCTCGTCTTTATCCATCACGAATTCTTTACGCCGAGTTTTTACAGTGATTGGAACTATTTCATCCGCAAAAAATCCCTCGTTATTTGCTCTTTCGGCTTCATTATGAGAACGAAGTGCCACTTCATCTTGCTGTTCCCGAGTGAATCCATGTTTTTGCGCTAAAAATTCAGCCGTTAATCCCATAATATAGGGTTTTCCTCGGTAATATTCATCAGGAAAATCACCCGTCCCTTCTTTAGGATATGGAACAAAATGGCTTCCAGCATGTAGTCCATGAATTAGGCCGTCTTTAAAGGTGCGATCTTGCAGACGAGCTCCCCAACGAGTTTCTTCACTGACGTATGGAACATTCGACATGGATTCTACCCCTCCTGCTAAAACAACATCAGAAACTCCGGCCATGATTTGCCATGCTCCGGAAACTACAGCTTCCATTCCAGAGATACAAACACGATTAATTGTTACAGCTGGAATTGTTTCAGGTAATCCTGCTATTAATTGAGCCACACGTGCAATATTTAATGCATCAACAGGCTCTAAGCAACAACCAAACCGAATATCACCAATCTCTTTAGGATCAATTCTTGCTCGAGATACTGCTTCATTCATCACATGAGCGGCAAGCTGAGGTGCGGGTACACTTTTCAATGATCCACCAAATGCACCTATTGGCGTTCG
>CAYRPF010000093.1:0-5620 GCA_964426185.1 uncultured archaeon
ATTATATTCGTTAAAAATACAATATGAGAAGGAAAATAAAAAAATATCACGAAAATAATTAATGATACCATGTCAGAACTGTAGGTCTGTAGGTCAAGATTACTGAGTTGCAGATAGCATGACTTTACTATCGTGATGTAAAACACCTAAAACCGTAAAAACTTTTGTCAGTTTTGACATGACTGAAAAAAAAACACGTGAAAGCGTTCTATACGTTAACTAAAGAAAAGAAAGGTAGAAATTATTTTTTTTTCGACTTATAGAGCTTATAGGCTTTAAGAATTTCTGGTGGAACTCTCTTGCATTTCGGAAGATGCCTTAACACTGATACCTTGGTTTTTTGGCAGAAGGGGCATATCTGTTTTGCGGTATCTCCAGAGCCGACTTTTTTGATTTTTGCAATTACTTCCTTTTCAAAATCAATGGAACTCGCATCAGTTTCACTATCAAGAGAATTATCATCCAATTCATCGTCTAGATCTTCATCAACATCTTCGATTCCAACGATGTCATCATCTAATTCTTCCAATTCTTCTTCAAGTTCTTCGTCTTCTTCTTCGATTTCATCTTCCTCGAATATCTTTCCATGCTTCTTTCCTAAACCTTCTTCTCGCTCATCTACATAATCCAATTCTTCTTCTGGTACTTTTTCTTCTGCAACCCCAATTACTAAAGCGACATCTTCTTCATCTTCAAACTCTTCTTCTTCATCTTCTTCTTCATCTTCTTCATCTTCTTCGACAATTTTGCGAGCGACCCGTTTTTTCCGTTTCTTTGGAATCTCGATTTCTTCTTCTTCCTCGTCTAAATCGAGATCATCTTCTAATTCTAAAGTTTCATCTCCAAAATCATCGTCAGAGATATCTATATCATCTAGATCGTAATGAAAATCTGGTGCTTCATCCGCAACATATAATTCATCATGGGTTTTTCCATCTCTGCGCTCTCGATATTGTTCACAGACTTGGCAGACTATATTATAAGGGCTCATTACGAACTTTCGAACATTGCACCGACATAGGGGCACCCCAGTATTGGAGACTTCATTTAATGAAACCAGATGTTCGCAGGCAATAATTCGTACATTTTTTTTGGATTTGGAGGATTTTTTCGGCATATTAAGCACAACTTATCATGGAAATTCAGAATATAAAAATAAGACAAAATCAGATTTTTTCTGCAATATCAAGAAATCTAAAACTGCATTTAAAAAAAAATTTTTGGTTCCCCCGCATTTAAGCTAAATTATGGAAAGATCAGAGTTATATTATGAAGAACCAATTTATCGACCACCTTCAGAAGGAAAAAAATCCCTATTACTTACCGCCACAGTTGGCTGTTCATTTAATTGCACTTTTTGTATACCTTATCGGCATAAGAAATTTCGTATACGGCCAATTCAAGAAATAAAAGCAGATATTCGCAAGGCGCGGCGCATTTATGGTGATCATGTCGAGCGGATTTTCCTATTAGACGGGAATGCTTTCGTTATAAAACCCGCTACTTTGATTGAAATTACCAAAACTTGCTATGAAAATCATCCACGTTTACAACGGATAAGTGCTTATGCTCATGCGAAGGATATTCTGCGAAAATCGGATTCAGAATTAAAAAAAATTCGGGAGGCAGGCTTAAACTTAGTTTATATGGGGATAGAGACAGGAGATGATGAATTATTGGAGAAAATTAATAAACATACAACCGCAGCAGAACTAACCAAAGCAGCCCAAAAACTGCATAAAGCGGGAATCACACTTTCCGGTACGATAATTTTGGGGTTAGCAGGAGCAGATCCTGAATTAAGTCACCGTCATGCCGTAAAAACAGCGAATTTGATCAATGCTATGAATCCACCCTCAAATCAAGATTGGTATATCTCTGCATTAACTCTAATGATTCCTAAAGGAACACCTATTGCGGTAATGTATGATAGGGAAGAATTTATCCCGCTTTCGCAAAAAGGAATTTTAAATGAACTTCGGACAATAATTGCTCATACTTCAAATGATCTTCAAGATTGCATTTTTCGTAGCAACCATGCATCGAATTATTTGGTGTTGAAAGGGGTTCTCAGCCAAGATAAAGGAAATTTTCTTCAAAAAATAGAAATTGCACTGCGCGATCCATCTATTCTTAGACCAGATTTCTTTAGAGGGCTTTAATTCATAAATTTTCGTAGAAATCATGGTTTTACCTTCTTCTTTAATTATTCATTTACCCAAAATATTAAGGTTGCATGAACGTATCTTCTATCAACTCATAAATTAAGCGTGAAGGGAAAAGGGATGAGCACTAAATTTAAAACAATTTTAGACAAAGAGCGAAAAAAAATCAATAAAAAAATAGAGGAGATTTACCGGGATTTAATCGAACAAGAAGAAGAACCATACCTACGCAAATTCCACACTTATTCATACAATTTTTTTAAAAGTCCCGGTCGGCGCATTTTACCGATATGTTTAGTTAATACATTTTTAGGATTATCAAATGATCGTGATATTTCAGAATTAATAGAAGATGTTTACAAGATCAGTGTTTCTGTAGAATTATTGCATATTTCCAGCCTTATTATTGATGATTTAGTAGATAATGAAGATCTCAGACGAGGTCAACCCACATTCCACAAATCAATTTTGGGATTAGAAAATTTATCTGGTAAAAGCAACAGCGATTTCGCAACCGCAGCGGCCATTTACGGGGGAAACCTCTTATCCTTGATGGGAACGAGAATTATCTTAGACTCTTGTTTTGATACGGCGCGAAAAGAAAAAGTACTTCAGATTTTTCTCACAGGTCTTGAAGGAATCACACGGGGACATCTGTTGGATGAACATTATAAGTTGAAAGCACTCAAACACATTACTTTGGAAGATTATCTCATTTTGAGTTCTTTGAAGAGGGGAAAACCCATGGAAACCGCAATTGGAATTGGAGCGATCTTGGGACATGCCAGAAAATCCCAATTAGAACCTCTAATGCAGGCCATGGAAAAAGTTGGAATCATTGATCAGTTGATGAACGATGTAAAGGGCAGTTTTGGTGACCCTACTGAAAAATCAATTGATGCCGATATAATAAATGGTCAGTGCACCATTCTTACCATTATTGCATATCAATCCGCTTCTCTTGAACAAAAAGCCGTATTAGACTCCACTTTAGGGAATCCTAATGCTACTGGGGATCAAATTGAAGCAGTCAGGGAAATTTTTCGAAATACTGGTGCCTTGGATTTTGCCAAGATGTATGCGAATAGCTTGAAAAATGACATATTCAATTTACTGGAGAAAGTATATCCTGGTCTAAAAGCAGAAGTGAGAAGCTTTTTCAATGATCTACTACAATTTCTCACCGATATTCCCGTTTTGAATTAATTTTTTCTGAATACCTTTTTTCATCATTAACAATTTATTATTAACCGTATTATCCTAAATGGGGAGAATAAATTAGTGTCGAGTGCCAACAATTTCATCGAATTCAGAGATCCACTCATAAAACGCAATTATCATTTAATTCGTCATTATTTTCTTTTTTTAATCGATATTGGATTAGATTATTTAAAGCGAGAATATATTAACTATAATTCCGAATCTTCTTTTCAAGAATTTACAGCCAATAATTATTATGACTATATTTTAAAAGATTATTTACGTCGGAAATTAAAAGGACAATTAAAAATTATTCTAAATGCCTCTGTTGAAGCAGTTGAACAATTTCCAAAAGGAAAAATCGGCGGAGAACCTCTAGATCGTATCGTTAAAAAAAATTATCCAGAATATGCAGAAAACGATATGTCTCTTCTACATAGTTCACCCAGCCATATAAATAGAAAAGAGTTGGAAACAATCAGCAGATTAACTTTTCGGGTGGCAATTATTCAAATCACAAGGATAATGCGAAGCAATTCGGAAAATGTTAAAACCTACGCAGAATTAATCCGCAGCGTTTATCCAGAAAAAATACAATGTCAAACTTCGCTCCAAGCCATCTTGACAATGATAGATAAAATGATCGATTGTTTTGAACGCTCTTTAGACTTAATTGCCATACCCTTTTACAAACCTACTTGGAATTTAAGGGATTTTGCATACATCCGACGAATGTACGAATTTGCCATTACTGAAGCAAACCATCAAATAGATTTAATCTATCAAGGAGAATTACCATGAAAAAATATAAAATGCCAAAAGTTAAGCCAGAAATTCGTAATGCCATGAAATCGATCGGCTTTACAGATTACTTTATCAATCTTTTTGTCACTTTACTAAATTGCGGAGAAATGAATGCACACGAATTAAGCGATATTACACAAGTCCCCTATTCGCGCATCTACGAAATCTTAAATGAAATGGTTGCAAAAAAAATAATTACTAAAATTGAAGGACGACCCAGCACTTTTATTGCCAACGATCCCAGAGATGTCTTTACATACATAAAACACCAGCAAGAACAAAGTTTCAATGAAAATATCAATTCATCTCTCCCCTTCCTGAAGCAGCTTTTTGGTGAAAAACGCCCGACCAAACAAGTCCAATTTACTTTATTAGAAGGGGACAAAGCTAGTAGGGATCATCTCAGAAATTTGATTAATGCGACCTCACATAAATTACAAGCAGCCATCAAAGATGTAGCCGAAGTTTACCCCATTATTCGTCATAATTTGGATTTTCTTAGAACCAAAGGAGTAGAAACGTTTATTGTAATAGAATCACAATTTGCAAATGAAGAATTCATCCCTATCTTGGAAAATCACTGCAAAATTATGTATATCCCTCATATCTTTCAAACATTGTTTATTTCAGATGATTCTGTGGCATTTCAAACCGCCAAAGGACGTTTCAACATAGCTAATCCAAAAAAGGAAGGTTATTCTATTTTTAGTAGCACTGACATGAAATATATCATATATATTCAGCAGATTTTTCAAAATATTTGGGAACTTGGTATCCCAAGAAGCAAATTGAAGATTTCTTCTAAAAATCAGAAACATCCTCGAAAAGTTCCTCAAAAAGAATCTTTAATTCGTAAAAGTAAGGAAACAACATCAAAGTAGCTGAATTCCTCGCTTATTATAGGGTGGTTCATCCAAAATTAGTTGAACTATTGCTTTAAAAATAATCTCGGTATTATAACCAGTTTTTGCGGAAGTTTCAAATGCTTTCGCAGCACCAATCTTACAACGAACTTCATCCACTACACCATCGTCAAATTTTAAGTCGGGATTAACAATATCATATTTGGCACCAACCAGAATTGAAGGAATCAGCTCAGTATTTGCTTGAACCAAAGGTAACCATGTCTCCACAAGATGAACTAAACTGTGAAAAGCCGTCATGTCGTAAACATATATTACCCCATTCGCACCTAGAATAAATTGAGAGAGAAGCGGGCGAAAACGTTCTTGACCTCCAAAATCCCAAATTGAGAGCCCCACCCCAATTTTTTCACCTTTTTCTTTGGCAGGAAGCGAATAATTGTTGAAGCTCAATCCGATGGTCAGTTTAGTGTCAAGAAATTCGGAATAACAAAACCTATTAGTTAGACAAGTTTTTCCCACTCCCCCGTCTCCAACGAGTATTATTTTAAACTGGTAACGAATGTTATCTGAGATTTGAAACGACAT
>CAYRPF010000093.1:5720-9741 GCA_964426185.1 uncultured archaeon
TTTCTATCCTTTAAGTTTATAGCTTTGAAAAGATTTCAATGATGTCAAATTCCTTTACTATAAAATTCAACCCAGCTCTAATGCGGATTTCTTGTCCCTCTGGTCGTTTTCTATAAATATAGGCAAATTTAAATCCATTATATAGATCTTTATGAACTTTTTGGGCAACTTGGCCAACTGTACTATCTTTTGGAACGATAAGAGGTTTATCTGCGATTCCTTTTTTTGATTTTGTAAAAATCCGAATTAAATTTAAAATTTGGAGTATTTTTTCTTCAAAGGATTCCAATCCTTTTCTTACAACTTTTGGTGGATTTCTTTCAAATACAAAGGCTAGTGGAAAAATTTGAAGTTTATATTGGGATTTTTCACCGTATTTTTCGACAAGTTCAAGATAACTTTCTTTCGTGTGCGGTAAATCGGCTTTAGTGGCCAGAATAATTGCAGGTTTGAATTTAACAGAACGATTAAATGCAATCTCAATTTCATCAATAGATAATTTCTGATATATTTTTACAGTTGCATGATTGAAACCCGATGTTTTAACCATTTCTTGAATAAAAGGAATCAATTCTTCATTTTCTTTTGCTTCTTTAGTCAAGAGAAAAACCTGAATTCCACCAGAACCGGTTTTTTCCAATTTAACTTGTGGAGGTTGGCGGTTTAGATATAAATGGCTTTTTTCCAAATAAAATAGCAAGTGTTCCATTTGTAGGATAGGATTACGGGATAAATCGATCATTAAAGCAATTATATCGGTATTTATTAACCCAGAAATTACTCGAGAAAGATAGTGAGAATCGTGTAGAGCGGGTTCTTCCACAATTTGAAATTTAATGCCGTTCCAATCGTAAATACCTACAACAGGTTCCGCAGTAAATATTCCTGGTTTTACATGGGTTACTCCTGTCAAATTCTGCAAAAATGTTGATTTTCCAGCACCAAAATCTTGATTAAAATAATCACTAACCAGCATCATCTGAATTGCTTGAGGTTCTTTTTTAATAGTAAAAGGATCTTCAAGTGAAGCAGCTAAAGCTTTGCGACGTCTGATTTGTTCATCACGTTCAGCCTTAAGCTTGGATAAACGGGTTTTATTCAGTGCTACAATTCGTTCCGTTGCTTTATGCTTTGGAACGAGGGAAAGAAAGCGTTCCAACCGCTCGATTTTATCATCCAGGGTTTTAGCATCTAAAAAATCATTATATGCTAATTTAGCTTCAGAAGTTAAATTAGAACTCACTAGGATCACCTAGCTAGAAAAGAGATTTAAACCTATCTTCACTTTTCAAAATTAAATCGCCGAAGATTTTATCCAATCTTTTGTCGAATTTCTTGAACTTCTTTACTTTATTCTGTGAGATATCATAAACACTAAATCGATTGCAGAATTGCAACATGGCTTCTTTCATGGTTTTGAGAACAATTTTATCATCGCTATTTTGATCTACGATGCAATACATCATTAAAGGCTTAAGAGCAGAGTTATTATGTGATTTATCCAAATTTGAGGGAGAATTGTCCGGATCTCCAAGTGGGTGAGTTAATACGGTAATAGTATATTTCCCTAAAGAGAAACTTTGAATTTCTTCTCCAAATGCTTCATTGATTACGCCAGAAATAGTTTGTAATAAAGAATTGCGAATTTTTTTATCTAATACATTTGAGGTAGAGTAGAATTGTTTCTCAAAAAGTGGATTATTTTGATATAAAATCGCCAGCTCCAAGATCGCCATTATACTTCTCCAGTAGAATTATATTTGTTAATATTTGTATCTTTGCTTCAAGAATTTCTTCTCTAATATCGCATTAACGAGGAAATATTTTGATAAGAAAGTTGAATTTGTGAAGATGCTTGGGTAAGAACTGGAGGCATATGGCCTGCACAAAGGATATCCACGGGAAGATCTGCTAAGCGTTTCACAGATGAAATAAGCGTGGCTAAATTTCCTCCGGGAAAATCATAACGTCCAAAACTACCTTGAGGAAAAACCACATCTCCTGGAAATAAGATTTTTCTATCAGAATCAAAGAAAGAAATAGACCCAATGCTGTGCCCTGGAGTTTCCAGAACTTGCAGTGTTGTTTTCCCCAAAGATATAATATCGCCCTCATGAACTTCTTGGATCTCCTGAATTTTATTATTTTCTTGAAATTGAGAGAGGGGGGCAATTTTTACTCCAAAATGAACGGCGCTAATTCCTAAGGAACTGGGACAAATTTGCTCTTCATCTCCTTTTTCCAAGATTTGTTTGGTAAACGGAGAAACATAAAGCTTCAATGATGGCAAATTAACGTCTTCAAAAAATGCGTAAAGCCCCAAAATATGATCTAGATGTTCATGAGTAATCATAATTCCAGCGAGATCGGAGAGATTTAAATCTAAATCATTTAAAGCCGCTTTAAAACCGGGAAAAGATTGACCGTTTCCAGTATCAATTATCCAGAATTTCCCACTGGAGTTATCAGTTAAAACGTAGATATTACAATCTAACATGGAGTATTCGGCGAAATAATACAGCTGCGGGTTAATTTTTCGTACAGTTTTTTTTCGGGGATTGCGACCAAAGAACATACTTACATAATTAAATACGGTATAATTAAAAAGAAATTGTATTGATAAAATGTAGTTCTCTAAAATGTTGCTCCTTTTCTAATTTTCAATCAATAATAACAGGTTCTAGCTGTTGGCGGGTGAATTTGGCTAAAATTAAAGGTTTATCAAGCTTTTTAGCAAATTTTCGACATTTCTGAAAGGTTTCTCGGAACTGATATCCCACGTCTTTTGGACGGTGCGCATCAGAACCAAAAACAATAGGAATTTCTCGTTCGATTAGAGCTTCAATCATTTTATCGTGAGGGTATTGCTCCCCTACGGGTTTGTATAAGCCAGAATGATTGATTTCAACTGCCATATTCGGGTGAAGTTTTACCTCATCCAGGAATTTCAGTTTCATTTCCCAAATTGAGGGGGTTTTACCTAAATAGGTACCATATTTCTTTGGAAGATCACAATGGCCAACAATCTGATAAATCCCCATCCTAACCAATTCAATCATGCTGTGGTAATACTCCGAAAATATTGTTTCTTCACCATAATGCTTGAAATGTTCGAAAATATCCGGTGAATCTACAGCAAATGGCGTGTTATCATCCACTTGAATAATATGAATTGAGCCGATGATATAATCTAATCTATCAAGAAATTTTCGCAATTCTTGGAGTAGCTTCTTCATAGCGTTTGAATCGGGGAAAAAATCAACTTCACTGGCTATTTTTATCCGAATTTGGGCTGAAAATTGCTTTTGTAAATGTTGACATTCCGCAAGATATTCGGGAAATTCATCACGCTTCATTGCGAATTGTTCTGCATGTGCTTCTGGTGGTAAAAAAAACATCGGGAAATGATCGGATAATCCAATCTCTTTTAATCCCAAATCAATAGCACGTTGAACATAAGCGGAGAGTTTTCCAACAGCATGCCCACATCGTTTGGAATGGACATGATAATCCCACAATGGAAAGGATACGTTCTGCACAAGAAAATCAAATTAAGAAGTTCAATAAAATTTTGGATTTTTTATAATCTGTCTACAACACCGTTCCACATGTAAAAATACTGGGGTATTATCTTCAGTGTAATTAATTCCAGGATCACGAATACGTTCTTCTATTCCAGCAAATTCATTAAAAAGTAAGATTTTATCATTCATTTCTTCAACACGTGTAGGAAAAAAATCGTAAATCAAATCTCGTTTAATAAATTTATCCATGACAAGAATGAGATCCTTTTTTTCCAGCCATTTTTTGTTCACCCGTTTAGTTTCCATTATATCTGTTGTTCCAAATCCCCGTTGTTACAAAAATCCTTTGGCTGCATTGGAAACTCGGATTGAAGTTCTTTTATAGCCAGCATCATGAAACCAAATTTGACGAATTTTTGGATTTGAAGAACAAATTGCGAGATCTCTTAATAAATAAACAGCAACAAGGCTTAAATTAGTATTATCTAAGCATACAA
>CAYRPF010000094.1:0-9726 GCA_964426185.1 uncultured archaeon
ATATCGAGGTATATGTGCGGATTTATGACGAAGAAACCATTCCATTCTTTGATAAATATCATGTGAAAACCTTTTCAACTTCCTCAAATGCATTTAAAAAATTGAGATCCAAGGTGGCTGAGAATTCTGCCATCCGTGAATGATTGATCATCTGAACAAGAGATCCAAAGGGATTTCTTCAAATTTTTTTACCACCAAATCTGCTTGATTAAGTTTTTTAGCTGGGAAAGATGTAGTTATAGCAACCGTGAAGGCTCCACTCGCTTTACCAGCAGACACCCCCGTTACCGAATCTTCAATGACTATGCATTCGTTGATGGGTATCTTAAGTCTTTCTGCTGCCAGAAGGAATATTTCTGGATGAGGTTTTCCATTTTTGATGCCATCGGCACTGATGATTTGGGAGAAATAATCGGATAAACCAGTTTCCTTTAAATTAAATTGAATTTTTGCCAGAATTCCCGAGGAAGCTACGATAATGGGGATATTATGTTGAATCAGCTTGGTAATAAATTCCTTTACTCCGGGAGTGGGTTTTAATTTCCCATGTGCGCTTTCTTGGTAGATTCTTTCTTTCATGGCGGCGATTTTGGGTAAAATATCTGGGGTATATTCCAGTGAGTGCAATTTAAAGAATGATTCGACTACTTCCTTGGTTGTTTTTCCTAGAATATGACTGTAGTCAGTTCCAATGTCGATGTTATATTCCCTTTCAAACAAAATATTCCATGCACCACAGCTTAATGCCTCTGAATCCACCAACACGCCGTCGCAGTCGAAAATGACCCCTTTATACCGTTGAGGATGAGTTCTTAAAATTTTTTCGTTAATCAAATCAGAATCACAACTTTGAAAAGTTATTACGGGGTTTTAAAATTTGTTTCCATACTCGAATTTGGTATTTTTCATTCCAAGAATTTTGAATAAGTGTTTGTTTCAACCTGATCAGAGTTAAATCTGAGAGAACCAGTTTGGAAATTTCAGGGTATTCAGCGCGAGGGCTTCTAAAAAAATCCACCAAGGGGAAGGGGTATTGAATTCCCGATACTGATACTTGGTGCTGTTTTTTCAAATTATGATGCATGCTCGAAATCAAAAGTGAACTTGTTCCGCTGAAAAGGTCTAAAACCCGCGCGTTAGGCACGAAAGTCCATTTTTCTAAAAGAAAACCGAGTAAATCTAACGGTTTGGGATTCAAGAAACGTATCCAATCCGCTTTATGAAGATCCGATTTAATTTTTTCACTAATTATGCCAAGTGTGTTAAATAACTCCTCCCGGGCTTTAATTGAACTATCAAAACTATCCAAAATGGAACCACTTTGTTTAAACAATGCATGAGTTTTAGACTCTTTTATCACTTTTTTTAGAGATTTCAAGTTTTTGGCATAAATTAAAATATATGTATGACTGTGAGTAAAAATTGCATTATCTTTAACACCTTCAAACGATTTCCAGATATAAGTGCCGATAAAATTATTCTCTCCAAGTATTAAATCTAACATTAATCGTAGATAGGGGTGTTCTTTGTCATCACAGCAAAGCAGGATCACCCCGCGTTCTGGATTGAGGAGTTTAGAGCTGAAAAACAAGCGATTATACATCATTTTTAGCCATTGCAAATGGGTACAACCGTTATACCAAATGGAAGATTTAGAAGAAGGATAGTCGTTAATTATTGCGTCTTTTCGGCTGTTATAGGGGGGATCAATGAATATTAAATCATACGGTTCAAGATTATCTTTTTTTAATAGAAATCGCAGAACTTCTAAATTATCCCCAATAAATAGGGAAAAATCTGGAGATCCCATCCCAATATTTAAATCAGGCCGGGGAGCAAAGGAAAATCTAGATTGGTTGAATAAATGCTGCTTAATTTGGGGGAGCTCTGCTAAAAATTTCGACCATATCAATTAAATTCAAATGATATAATTACTCCGATTTTTAAAATGTATGTAGAATTTTCTGAAGATCAATTTCCCGAATTTGTTGATTATATTTGAGAATTTTCAAAAAGAAGTAATTATTATTTTAATTGAATTATGGTAAAGGAATTATTCTACGAAGATACCTATTTACGGGAACATAAGGCAAAAATAACCGCTTGTGAGAAAATAGCTGATAAATATGGGGTTTCACTGGATGAAACAATTTTTTACCCTGAGGGAGGGGGTGAACCAGGCGATCGTGGATGGTTTGATAAAATCGAAGTTGTTGATACTATTAAAAAAGAAGGCGAAATTTATCATCTCACAAAAAAACCCTTAAATCCAGGAGATTCAGTTAGTATCAAATTGGATTGGGCTTTTCGCTACGATTTAATGCAATTTCACACCTCCCAACACCTACTATCCAGTGTAATTTACGATTTATACAAAGGGAACACACTATCCGTTCACGTAGGCACCAAAAATGCTCATATAGATGTGGATCTACCTTCTTTGAATTGGGAAATGGTTCGTGAGATTGAATTGAAGGCAAATACATTAATTTATCAGAATTTATCCGTAAAAACATACTGGATTAAGGATCAAAAAGAACTGGACAAGATTCCATTTCGCAGGGCGGTAAAAAAAAAGGCGGAAAAAGGTGTCCGTGTAGTTGAAATCGAGGGATTTGATTATTCTGCTTGTGGGGGTATGCATTTAAAAAAATTGGGTGAGATTGGTATCCTGAAGATCGTAAAGTGGACCAATATTAAAGAAGGAACCCAGATCGAATTTCTCTTCGGAAAAAGGGCATTATTGGATTATGAACAGAAAACCGAAATCCTTCAAAGATTAACCAATGCCCTTACCTGCCATGATCTTGAACTAGAAGCTAAGGTGTTAGCTTTCAAGCAAAACAATCAAAAAATGGAAAAGCAGATAAAAATGCTGAATGCCGAGTTAATGGAGTATAAAATTCCTAAAATTCTTGAAAATGCCACAATCATAGATGGTGTAAGGATTATTACTGATAATTTTGAAGATAAAGACCCTAAAGACATGAAATTAATACTTAATAAATTCATGGATATTCCTAATATAATCTGTCTTTTCACTGATTTTTTTCCCGATTCGAGTAAAATTTTGGTGTTTTTCGCCCATTCTCTTGAAAAAGGGAAAGATAAACTTCATATGGGCAATGTTTTAAAAAAAGTTCTTCCTCTAATCAATGGAAAAGGTGGCGGAAAACCACAATATGCACAAGGTGGAGGAAAAGGGAAAATTCCCGATAATTTCCTCCCCGAAGCAGTTAAAATAGTAATTGATGAATTAAAGAAATGAAACATTGTAATTTTTTCGTTTCATGTAATTTTTTACTTATAGTTATATTTGAAAACTTCACCAGAGCAAAAGAGAGCAAAAAAAATTAACTAACCTCTGGAGAACCCGTAAGAACGAAAACACCGGCATATCCTATAAGAAATGCAGCGAGCATCGTAAAATACAACTTTTTGCGCCAACCTAATATATATTTTCCGTCCATTGCAAAACCATGGAATTCTTTAGGTATAAGGTTAAATCCACCCAACATAAAATTAATTCCCGCGCTCTGCAAAAAGGTTGTTTTCAATAGTGGGCTGGTTTGGGGGATAACAACTGCAATAATAAAGGTAATTAGCCCTATTATTAGATTAACTGCAGGACCGGCCATTTTAATTGCTCCCATTTTGTCTTTATCATGCTGAGGATCTACGCCTACAGAGACAGCAGCTCCTGGTAAACCAATAGGAATTCCTATAAGTGCAGCTAATACCGTTAACTTAATTCCCCTCTTTACCAGCAGAAATTTGGAAGGGTATTGGAAATATTTGCCTGTGTAAAGATGCCCCAACTCATGGCAGATAAAGGTAATGCAGAATACCAAAGCGGTAGGAAGTGGTGTGATTAAAACGTCCCTCCATGGTAAGCCCACCCCATATTGAAAATATGTAATGAGGGAAAAAATACCGAGAAAATTCACGTAGGTATGGTAAATCATTACGAAGAGTAATCCGAATGCGATGAGAATATGCCAAATTTCTTTCATTTCCAACTTATACACTATAGAAAAATCTAATCCGAGGTCCTGCGCAACCTTGGGATCAAAACAATTCTTAGGTATGGGTACTTTCTCTTGCACTACAATGAAACTGGTGGAAGTATCGGTAAAATCATAACCCATCGATTGTATTTCTGAATCCGGCCCGACCGTGGGAGTAAAGGTGGGATCAAAGTATTCGCCCCCAGATGGTGATATATTGACTTCTTGTTTGGCTTTGGCGCGTTTTTGGTGTTTCGGAGGTTCTGATTTATTATCAAAGAGAAATGGCTGTTCCACCCCCTCTTCTGGGGAAATAGTTAGGTTTTTATCTTGGATTTGTTGAGGGGTTTTTTCTTCTTTTTGAAATATAATTTCTAATTGGACTAATTTTCCTTTTCTTTCAAGCGGAACGATGATTTTATCCCCTGGATTTAATAATTGTATTCCTGTCTGCTTCAAATTTAAATTTCCAAGGTACGTTCCATTTGATGAATTGCGATCTTCGATATAATATTGTTTTTTTGTGGAATTATATTGAATACTGAACTGTTCTTTGATAATTTCACCTTGATTATCGGTCCGGACTGAAGATAACGTGGAAAATTCTTGGGGTTTAATTGGTACAGTAGCACAATTGATTATTTCACGTTTACCAATGTGATTTATTCCTACTGGAGATAAAAGTATTTTCCCCTTGATTTCGGGGATTGACAAATATGCACTTTTCATTAACAAATACAATGAGGGTAAATCGTAAAAAAGTTAACTTTTATGAAAAAATTGATACCCATCATTTATTAATTAAATAAAACGAGAAATTGCATTGCGTCTTCCAAATTTTTTAAAGAAAAAGTATCCACCAGCCAGAGCGCATATTTGAGCAAATGATTCAACTGCTGATTGAGAAAAGCCGGGATTGAAGATTCCTAAAACGATAAAAACCAAATCCATTAAAATAAGAAAGTAGAGTATGTATTTTCCCTTCATTTTAATCGGAATAAAATATAAATACATTCTCATTTCTCGATTCAAGCCCACCATATATAGTATATAGCTGATCATTCCCAACAAAGCAGCCCATTGAACGGAAAAAAGACTCAATTGAAATCCAAGAGCATTAGCTTGTGGTAAAATGGGTAAAAAGGAGAAAATTGCCTGGAAAAATAAACCCCCAACAATTCCGAATAATCCGCATCCTATATATAGATAGAGAATAAATCGGGTTCCAAATTGATTTTCCAACATTCTCCCTGTCCCGTAAAGGATTATCATAGTAAATATTAAGGAAAAAACGTTTGTGGTCGTAAACATTGAAGTAAAGAGAGTCCAAATCCAAAAATTTCCAAATAAGGTTGAGACATTTAGAAATAAAACAGCTGACGAAACTCTAAACAATCCTAAGATTAGTCCAGCTAATGAAAATAATCCATTTAAACCCATCAACCAATAGGTTCCTTTAGAACGGTGTGAACCGCCAAATAGAGATGAAGAAAAGCTTCGAATTCTGCTAGAATCTCTATTCGGAGGAGGAGGCATAGAGCTCCGCTCTTGATTGCGAATATAATCCCGCATTTCTCTATCCAATTGGCTTTCATCATTTGAATAATTTGTATCAG
Organism: uncultured archaeon; assembly: GCA_964426185.1. Lineage (GTDB taxonomy): Archaea > Asgardarchaeota > Lokiarchaeia > Sigyniarchaeales > Promethearchaeaceae > Harpocratesius. The sequence continues at coordinate 5,624 of CAYRPF010000094.1, forward strand.
AAGATGATGTTGTTTCTTCGTAATGAGAAGATTGAGAAATATCAATATTTTGAGAAAAAGAAGATTTTTTTTCCATTGTAAAAGGGCAATTGTGATTTTCAGGAAGTCTATGCTTCTTACAGAATGTTCCGCCACAGTAACGACATTTAAATGGCAAATATTCTATTACTTCATCACAATCGGGAACGTCACACTTAACCATTTCAAAAGTATATAATAAACCATCTTCTTTATTTGTATGTATTTAAAAAAATATGAAAATGACATTTACCACTTATTAGTGAACAATTTCTTGAATAAGCTGATTTATTGTATATTTATCTGGAGTTAGCACTCCTCTGAACGATTCATATATTTTATTGAAAAAGAATTGTTTGGCACTCTTAGATGATGGCGCAATTATCTTTGAATCTATAAGATGCCGTAAATATACCCTAATTCGATCTTGTAAAGGTATTTCCACCTTAGAAAGATGTAATTGTGAAGTTAACCACCACTGTCTTTGAGAATTTATCTTGAAATCGGGATCTACCATTAAATCATGTACACATTCTTCAAAATTGGGTAAAGGAAATAAAAATTCTCGGTATAAAAATTCATCAATTAAATTTGTGATCCAAATAAAATATGTGGGCTCCCCTCTTTTTTGCAGAATCTCAATAATTAACTCTTTGATCTTAGTTTTTTGTTTTTGATAAGAAGTTGTAGCAATTTTTTTTTTATAAATTGAGTAATAAGGTTGGGAATTAGAAGATAGTTTTTGAAACCGTAAAAAATAATCTCCAATTGGGGATCCTTCATGATGCAGCATTGATTTTAGTGAAGCACGGGCAGGTAACTGAAAAAGAATCTGTTTTAACTCAAACCCGCTCTTAAGAATGGATAAAACTAAAGCATTCCGAATCTTGGTAGAAGTATTATGAAAAGTTAACACCATATATTTATCCGGTTTTAATACGCGATATAAAACGGAGAAAGCTTCCCGTAATAAACTCTGGTAGCGTTGTAGATTTTTATTCTGGTTGGAATTAATAACTATTTCATCGCAACTAATGCTTGAAAGATAGGAATTCATATCATATCCCAACCAATTTGCCCATAATGCACTTAATTCACCGTATTGAATTGAGTCTCCATAAGGAGGGTCTGTAAATATGAAATCAACAGAATTTTCAGGTAAACTACACTTGGTGATCGATTGGGTCAATAAATAAACAGGAAAATCCTTAGAATTAAAAAATATGTCAAGATTGGGAGCGGGTTGAAAGGGAATTTGACACATTGAATTTCGACTGTTTGATTCCTTTTTACCTCGAAGCACTTTTTGATATCTGAATTTGAAGCAATTCCATGCATTAACCTCAAAGAATTTATGAGGATTCCAAAAGAAATGATGAGTCCAAGAACCAACCTGTTTTTGCGTTAATTCTCGCCCACGACGTTTATCAATCACCCAAACCATCCGACTTGCTTGACTTATGGAACTAGAAAATGTAAAAAGCATCAAATCTCGAATAGAATTAAATTTTGAAGGCAGATTCATTATTTTTTCTCTCAACCAAGTTAAAAAAATCAGAGCTCGTGGGGAGAAAAGTTCCGACATCGCGTTGTTGTTTCGTAACGAATGCCTTAATTGGAGAAAAGGTGTCTTATTAGAATATTGAAGATGAAACTTAAGAAATCGAAGGTCATTTACAGAGAGATCTTGTTGAAAACGTTCATTTTGTGAGCAAATATTGAGATTTATTCGCTCAAAATCAGCATCTTCTGGCAGAATTTTTACTGATCCGCAATTTGGACAAAATAAGCGAATTTCAAGAAGTTGATAAATTGAGTTTGTATCAGGAGAAAGAACTTGTTTTGATGATTGGGTGGAATTATGCCATATCAAATGGGTAATTTCTGCATTTTCTTGGCAGTAAGGGCATGATTGATAATATAATTGTGAATATAATGAAGGTTTTCGAAAAACTTGGTTTTCTATCCATTGAAAACCCTCTTGATATAATGATATATCAGCAAATTTCCCAGTATTAGCGCAGATAAAAGAAGAAATTGGATTTATATCTATGCCTACCGCTTTTCGATCATTGAACACAGCTTCTAATACTGTAACTCCCGATCCCATGAATGGATCTAATATAATATCTCCTGGAGCAGAATACTTTAGAATATAATGCCGAATTATATTTGCTGGTTTCCGTGCCCAAAATTTATGCATCAAATACATTGGGGAATGAGTCTCGGGAAGAAGAACATAATCTAAGGAGATATTTCTAGGTATTTTGCTCATCTTCTTCTTTTTCACACCGGAAAAATTCCATATATTTACTAGTAGATAAAAAACATAGTTCTTGAGGAATCAAAAAGTTTTTCATTTAGGTTAGCTTAATTTAATATATGAGCAGCTCTACCGCGGCGCGGGAATTCAATAAGCAAATTGCCAGTGCTTTACAATCTATGGTTAAAGTTATTCTTGAGCATGAATATCCCATGCATTATTATACCGGAAGGTTGGTTGGAATTGATATGGGACATACTATTTGCTTAGAAAATGCCCGTAATGAAAAAAAACGTAAATTAGGAACAATTTTTATTCATGGTGATAAATGGGTTTCATTTACAATTGAAGGAGAACCCTTCCCGATGGAAGAATTGGCAGCACGATTACGAAAAGTCTTACCTGGAGAAGCCATTCGTATTAGTGACGATAATTCAATTAGTATTCTCGGTGGAAAGGTAGTTATCACGGAAAAGGGTGTGGAAGGTCGAGGTCCCACAGCTGAACGAATTCAAAAAGTATTTGATTCTTTTGTTAGTGAAAGGCACCATTGATGGACCCCACCATTGATGGATTATTTTATTTTATTTACTCTTCTTTTATTCTATCTATCTATACTCTTTAAAAAACAAAAAATATTTAATTTCTCAAGGTAAAGATCATTGGGGAAAAAAGATATGGATACTGAAATTGTAAAGAAAAAACATCAAGAAATTTTCAATAGTAAACCCGAGATTATAGTTTTTGCTCCTGGACGAGTAAATTTGATTGGAGAACATACTGATTATTCCGAAGGCTTTGTCTTACCAATTGCGATTGATATGGGTATTACGGTAGCACTTTCAATAATTCCTGATTCTGAGGTTGTTGCGGTTTACTCTATTGATTACGATAAAAAGATCGTTGCGATGTATAGCGATTTTAATAGAAGTCAAGAAACATGGTTTAACTATCCAATGGGAGTTGCCAAGATCTTGAAAAATCAAGGCTATAATATTGGCGGTCTTCGCATAACTTTTACAGGAAATATACCCCAAGGAGCTGGATTATCTTCATCGGCCGCTTTAGAAGCAGCTGTAGCTTTAGGTATTAAAAATCTATTTAATTTAGATATTTCTAGAAAAGATCTCGCTAAAATTTGCCAAAAAGCGGAGCATGAAATTATTGGGGTTCAATGTGGCATAATGGATCAGTATATCTCACTTCTAGCGGAAAAGGATAAATATATGTTTCTGGATTGTCGTTCGTTAGATTACGAGATGATTCCTTGTGATTTTTCACCCTATCATTTGATTATTACGAATTCTAATGTTCCACATAAATTATCTCAGTCAAAATATAACGAACGGGTTAGTGAATGCATGGAAGCGGTAAAAATAATGGCTAACGATGACTCCAAAAAAACTCTGCGGGACTTTACCATGGAAGAATTTGAAAAAATGAAAATCCACTTACCGCCCAACAATCAGAAGAGGGCACTGCATGTCATTTCAGAAAATGAACGCGTATTAAAAGCCAAGAAAGCGCTATCTTCTGGTGATTTAGAAGCATTCGGCACTCTGTTAATCGAATCTCATGCCAGTTTACGGGATAATTATGAAGTAAGTTGTCCAGAATTAGATTGGCTGGTGGAATCAGCAATTACAATTAAAGGATGTGTTGGATCTCGTATGACAGGTGCTGGTTTTGGGGGATGTACGATAGGTCTGTTTTCGGATTCTGCATTAATTGAATATAAAAAAAAACTGCAGGATTATGAAACAAAATTTGGTTATCGTGCCGTTATATATGAATCATCTCCTCAACAAGGAGCACGAAAGAT
>CAYRPF010000095.1:0-9684 GCA_964426185.1 uncultured archaeon
AAAAATTCTAAGCCCGCTTTAGAGATCTCATGCTGCAAGATCTTGTTTATTATTTCATTATAAGCCACACCCCCGGTAAAACCTATCCGCGAAATTTGCTGTGATCGTGCAATTTCTACCGCTTTGCGCGCAAACAATCGAGCCGTTGTTTCAACTAACCATCTTGCCAATCTTACTTTGTAATCTTTCCTACCTTCAGTTTGTTTTGACCACAATACCATTAAGGTATCATAAATTAATTCATCAATCTTCAAATGGTTTCCATCTAAGTAGTAAGAAATATCTTGATCAATTGGCGGTTCATCAAGTGGTGCTGCATTCCATATATAACCTTCCAATCTCATAGCAGGTTCACCTCGATATGAACGAATGTGGCACACATCAAATCCTGCTGCAATTGCATCCAAGCATCTTCCCAAACTCGAAGTTTTTGGTATGGTAGATTGAATATCAGGTTCATTTTGCAGCAAAAATCTTTTAAATATATAGTTAGCTTCTAATTTTCCATGAGGTAAATGCGATGAAAATGGATACCGTTCTTCCCAATTCGATAATTTACCCAATTCTTGCCGTTTAGCTGCTACGGTAAGCAATAAAGAAAGAAGCATGCGATCAGGATATTTTGCACATAAATCGCCTCCAATCATGGGTATAGGTGAAATCCAAGCCGCTCTTTCTGCCGATATATAATCTCCTACAAGAATTTCACCCCCCCAAGCACTGCCATTTGTACCATAGCCTATTCCATCTGCAGTGATTGCTACGATTTTTTCATTTAACTGGATTTGATGATCTACTAAAAGGGCTGCAAGATGGGCGTGATGATGTTGAATTGGATATATCTGTGCTTTAAACTCTTCATGGTAAATATTTGCCAGCTTAGTTGATTGAAATAATGGATGTATGTCATGTGCAATGGCAAGAATTTCTGAGGGATCAATTTGGAGTAATGTTTGCATATGTCGAATGGCGCTTTCTAGAAACTCAAATGTGGCTAAATTTTTAACATTTCCTATATGTTGGGTGGGAAAAATTCTCTGCCCACGGGAAATTGCGCCTGTACTATTCAATTCTGCTCCAACAGCAATAATGCTTCCATTTTGAACTTCAAAGGGTAACTTATAATATTCCGGAACGAATCCTCGAGATCTTCGAATCGGAATGTGATTTCCTAATAAAGGACGGAGAACCGAATCGTCACATCTTTGATAGATTTCCCGGTTATGAAGATAAATGTTATCTGCTAACTGTGCTAATTCCAACATTATTTCTTCGTTTGTGATTGCCATTGGAAGAGAACTTTCATTTCCGCTGGTAAAAACTATGGGAATTTCTCCCAGCTTCTTAAAAATATAATAGTGAATTCCCATATACGGTAAAATCACTCCAACATTGGGTAAACCAGGTGCAATATTGTTTGGTAGTTTTTCTTTCGTGGAAGAATCCTTTGGTTTATTCAGTAAAACTATCGGGCGGCGGAACGATTGAAGTTCTTTTTCAGAATTACTGGAAACATCAAAATATCGCTTGATAGTCGAAATAGTTGGAAACATTACCGCAAACGGTTTATATTTTCGGTCACGCTTTCGTGTTCTTAATGTATTAATTACTTGAGAATCATCAGCGCGACATATTAAATTTACACCTCCAATTCCTTTTACCGCTACAATTTTGGAATTTATCAAGTCATCAACTATCTGATCTAATACATGCTCATTTAGGGGGGGAATTCCCGTTTTACTCTGCTGGGAATCAGCTTGAAAGAAATACGGACCACATTCTCTACAGTTAAAAGTTTGTGCATGGAATCTTCGATTTGATGGTTGGTGGTAATCATTATTGCAAGCTTCACAAAAAGGAAAGATATTTACTGTGCTGTTTGGTCGATCATAAGGAAGTGCCCGCATAATCGTGAAACGAGGCCCGCATTCGGCGCATGCGACAAATGGATATTCATAAAAGCGAGAAGAAGAGGGATCATTAAATTCTTGTAAGCATTTGGGACAAATAGAAATATCTGGTGGAAGAGTCAAACCCTTACCTGTCCCAGGATTGCTTGGAATAATCGTTAACTTTGAATAATCTATTCCTGGCTGTTTTTCCACATATCTTATAGAAATTTCTTCAATATATGCAATTGGAGGTAAATTTTCCTTTAATCGCTTGAAAAAATCTGAAAATTGAATTGAATGAGATTTACGATAAAGATGCAACGTAACCCCCAAATTTCCAGTATTTTGGATTGAACCTGTTACAGGAAATTGAGAAAGGAAATTGTAAAGAAATGGTCGAAACCCGACACCTTGCACAATTCCAGTAATCACAATTTCAACATAATCCGTTATGTCTGTCATATTTGATTCAACAAATACGTGGGATTAGTTCTCCCATTGGTTTTTCTACGATTCGTTTACCGCCTAAAGGAGTTTTCATAATAACCATACCCGGTTTTTCTGCTTTAACTTCCCCAATAATCACAGCTTCCTTACCTGAGTTAGTTTTTCTCAATTCTTTCAAAACTTGTTCTGCGAATTCTGATTTAACACACAAAATGGCTTTACCTTCATTAGCAATCTCTAATGGTTCTAAACCAAGAATATCGGCGATGGATTGAACTTCTCGTTTAATAAGGATTTTTGACTGTTCTACCCAAATACTTACTTTAGATTTATATGCCCATTCATTTAGAGCAGCAGCTAATCCACCTCTTGTAGGATCCTTCATAGCAAGAATACCTTGATTCTGTTCAATTATTGGAAGAAAATCAATTAGACATCTTTCATCGGATTCTAAAAGTGTATCAAAGTTGAAATTTTCTCGAGCTGCTATGAGAGCTGCTCCATGATCTCCTATACTGCCGGTTAATATGATTTTGGCACCTGCTTGACAATTTCCATCAAAAATTTGCCGAGTCTTTGGTTTTAAACCTATACCACTGGTGGCAATAATAATCTCCTTCAATGATCCTTTGGGTATAACTTTTGTATCTCCGGCTAAAATGGCAACTTGGGCTTGTTTTGCGGTTTCATTGAAAGATGTAATAATTCTATCCAACAACTTAAACTCCGTTCCTTCTTCGATAAAGATAGTTGAAGTGATTGCCAGCGGTCGGGCTCCCATCATTAGAAGATCGTTAACCGTACCTGCTACAGATAAACTTCCCAAATCTCCTCCGGGGAAAAATAGAGGCTCCACTGTATGTCCATCAGCGGTAATTACTATCTCATTAGGTGAATTTTCTAATGGAATAGTGGCTCCATCATCATATGCATCCACACCTATCCCATCTGAGATTCTTTTTATGGGAATTTTATCTGTAATGAAGTGGATCAATTCTTCCTGCATTATTCCCCCGCCGCCATGTCCGAGTTGAATTATTTTTTTTAAGGGAGATTTTTCCATGATATTTTCACCCTAAATAAAATATAATAAAGGATAAATTTTCTGAATTTTCTTTAATCTCTATTTTTATTAACGACAATGCGTTATAATAATTTATGACAGCAGAAGACTCCTTTACTGTTCTTCGAACATCTTTAGATAACATTTTGAACTCTTCTCCTAAATTTTTGCTATTGGGTATTGGAGAAAACCGCATGGGCGACGATGGTGCTGGACAATATATCACATTCAATTTAGATCGATTTAATCAATTACCAAATTTACTTATCATAAATGGTGGGATAACGCCTGAAGAACGGTTGCAAGAAATAATTGATTTTCAGTCCGAGTTAATGTTGATCTTAGATGTGATAGATCTTCCAGGGGATCCAGGAACTATCGGAATTTTTGAAGAATCTCAGATGCTGAATTATCTTCCCATTTCTTCCCATAGTATGCCTCTTCCGGTGTTTGTTGATCGCTGTCGTCATTATATTCCTCACATCCAAATGAAATTATTGGGAATTAAACCATTTTCATTAGAATTTTTAGATCACTATTCCCTTTTCCAAGAGGACAAATATGATTTGGATGCAAAAGAAAGCAACCCAAACATTCCATTCTATGATTTTAATTTAACAGAGTCTATGAAAGAAATTTGCGACCGGATTGTGAATATATTTAGTGAAATAATAGATAAGTATTACATCCAAGATTAATTTGCAAGAAAAAGAATCTGATTGAAAATGCGGGAACGAACTCATCGGCCACCTAAGTTGAGGAAGCGCCACATTCGGAAAGGTTGGCGCCAAACCCGCTCTCAACTTAATTATATTCTTGTCCAGTCATACTTTTCATCCAAAGAAAAAGAAAATTCAGCAGAATGGCATGAAAGTAATGGTCAAAAATATTTGGATGTTCATGCATCTGATTATTACTCTCTTGGATTAATGGAAGGTTCTGAGTTGGGTGCAAAAATCCGCGCCATGAAATTGATCATTAAAACTATTGCTGTCAAAACCAGACAAGCCGAATATACATATAAACATTTTCTAGAGATGGCACGGGAATACGAAGATTCAATTCCCGATGAATACTTACGTGATTCTTACAAGATTGGAACTTTTATTGATGAAATACAAGGAATGGCTGATTCGTTAAATGGGATTTCATTTGAAGATATTTTTCTGCAAAATTGCTTTATTGATATCGTTTACGGAGAACTAATTCCCTTTGGAGCGCGAATTCCTCAAGATTATGATTTCGGTTGCACTTCGATGGGAATCTTTTATTATTCCCTTGATAAATCTCCACCCCAAGTTCTCATAGGTCAAAATTTTGATTTCAATATCACATTTAAACCAACTTTATCTTTTGTGCTACACAAGGTAGCTAATCATCCACGAATTTTTAGTCTTCGATTGGGTGGTATGTTGTCCATTCCGACTGGTTTGAATGAATGGGGACTATATTCATGCATAAATGTGGTGAAAACGAATATTTCAGCAAATTATACCATTCCCTCTGGAGTGTTATCCCGCTTAGCTTTTACTTTCTGTAAAGATGTTGAATCCGCATATAATCTCGTATATCAGCAACCAGCGTCAAACGGATATAACTTAATGTTTCGTGATCCTTCTAAAATAATTGCATGTGAAACACTCCCCTTAGAACACAATCGCTATGATATCGGTTCTTGGTTTGCAACTTCTAATACCTTTATTGACGAGAAATTTCAGCAGTATTTAGTACTACCTAATTATTCCAAAGATCGTCAGCGTTTAGGCGAATCTTTGCTCAAAGAAGCATATGATAATCACCCAAATTTGAAAACAATACCATCTTTGCTCGCTAAAAAGCCAATTATATGTCGAACACCACTTAATGTGGCAGAATCAAGAACCTTGGCATTTTTAACTAATGATTATTTTGGAATTGGAAATCCTGCTGATCATCCTTGGGGTTTTATTCCTTTAGAAATTCCACATTAAATATTTTTAAAAGTATAGGATATTTTACAAGCCCCTTCATGAGAAACCATACAAGGTCCTATAGGATGTTGAGGTGTGCATGATTTTCCAAATAATGGGCATTCTTTCGGAGGTATTTTCCCAATTAAAACTTCATTACATGAACAACCAGGAGGCATGGATGGATTGGAATTTACTTTGACGCCAAATTTTTGCACTGCGTCATATTCTTGATATTCAAGTCGGAGTTTATAACCACTTTTTGGTATTTTCCCGATTCCCCTCCAAAAGCTGTCTGTAATCATAAACACTTGGGATAAAAATTTTTGAGCTTGCAAATTTCCCTCTCGTTTGACCACACGAGTGTATGTATTTTCGACTTTTGACCTATTTTCCTTAACTTGCTTTAAAATTTGATAAATTGAAATCAGCATATCATTAACTCCAAATCCACTCACAACCATGGGAGAATGATAATTAATCGCATAAGGCTCAAATGGTTCAGCTCCGATTATTGCGCAAACATGTCCTGGAAGGATGAAAGCGTCGATTTCTAAATGGGGGATTGAAAGAATTATATCCATTGCCGGAGGAACTAATTTATAGGCACATATAATACTGAAATTTTTCGGAGGTTTCATGGCCAATTCAAACGCAACTAATGGAGCAGTAGTTTCAAAACCAATGGCAAAAAACACCACTTCTTTTGATGGATTTTGTCTAGCAATTTCTATTGCATCATGTGGGCTGTAAACAACCTCGATATTTGCTCCTTGTGCTTTTAATTCTAATAAGGAATAGCGAGAAGATGGAACCCGCATCATATCTCCAAAGGTAGTTAATATAACATCCTTCCGCTTACATAATTCTACTGCAATATCTATGTCGGTGGCTGGACAAACACAAACCGGACATCCCGGACCCGATATAACTTGAACATTAGCTGGAAGCAGACTTCTGATTCCATTTTTTGCGATAGTATATTCATGAGTACCGCAAATATGCATGATCGTGATATTTCGTTTTATTTCCCCTGAAATTTGTTGAATCTTGTCCAAAATTTGTTTACTTAGCCGAATATCTTCTACTTCCATTAAATTATCGGAGGAATGCATATTCTGACCAATGAATCACTACATAAATTAATTTAGAAATTTCATGGAAAATATAGCAGAAAAAAATAAAAAGTGGCAAATTAGGAAGATTTCACCGATTCATCCACGATTTTCAAACCCATGCATAATACGGCGTAAAATTTTTTATTAATATACAACATTCGCGAAATTCTGCCTTCAATAATAAATCCCATTTTGCTATATAACTGGATTGCAGGAAAATTATCTTCACGCACCTCTAAATTTATCTTCTTTATGATTTTCCCAGATTTTGCCCAATTAATCAAGTAATCCATCATTGATTTTCCAATACCCATATGCCAATACTTTTTTTGTACCGTTATTCCTAATCCACCCGTGTGTCGGGTGCGAGGTCGATTTCCACTCTGGATATTTGCCAGTGAAACAATTTCTTTATTTATAATCTCTATTATAAGGATATTGGTGGGTGTTTTATTGATTTTTTTTAGAAATTCCCTTTCATCCTCAACTGTTTTATCAAATTCTCCCGGTCCAAATGTAATATTATCCGATTCACCCGCAATATGATTGATGTACTTTATAATTTTGGAAGCATCTTCAGCAATTGCGGGACGAATAAGCAACTTATAACCGTTAGAAAGCAAATAGGATTTTGAAGGATACATAACTCAATTTGAAGTAATCAAATGTGAAAAAAAAAGATTGTTGTGGATAATTTATTATTGTTTAATATTTTTTTTCCAAAACCATATTTTCTTCATCTATGCATGCATTATAACATGAATTTGTAAATTGACAATGGGTCCCAGCTTGCTCTATTTCAATGGTGCAGTGTTTACTGAATTCCTTTAATTCTTGACGGATTTGACTCCGTAATTGGGCAATTTCTTCAGAATCACACAAAGAAGTAACCACGTGTAGAGTGATGATGTTCTTCTTGCCATCTAAAGACCAGATGTGAATGTCGTGTACATCATTTACATTTTCCATTTTCTTAAGTTGTGCAATAATTTGACTTGATTCCTTATCGAACGGATTTTTCATTAAGATAATTTGGAAAATTTCTACAAAATATCTAATGGCTTGATACAGTATAAATACCGCTATTACGAAGGAAATAATGGTATCAATCAAAGGTATATATATAAACATGAGAATTACACCGCTGATGAGAACTACAATCCATCCGATCATATCTTCTAATAAATGAAGAGTAACGATTTTTTCCGAATATCCTTGACGTTTTCGCAGCCTCCACATGGAAATGAAATTAACTAAAACTCCAATTACCGCCATTAAGAATATTCCAGAAGGTAGCACATCTTCTGGTGAAAAAATTCTACCAATTCCTTCTGTAATACTGTATATCGAGCCAGCAATCAAAGATAGCGCGGTAAAAAGTGTCCCTAATATTTTAAATCGTTGATATCCGTAAGTATAGCGCTTATCAGGGGCTTTTTTGCTGTATTTTGCCAATCCGTATAACAGTCCTAAAGATAAACTGTCTCCTAAATCATGAAATGCATCGGTTACTATAGCAATACTGTTTGTATACCATCCCCCTACAAATTCAAATAGTGTGAAAAATAGATTTAGAAAAAACGGGAGTCCCAAGTTTTCTTCAGCTGAGTGGTTATGATGGTGCTGATGAGATTGTTTGGGTTGAAAAAATTGCTTGTCTTGAAGAGATTGCTGTGGTTGATCGGGTTGTGAGTAATTTTTTTCAGTCATTTTCGATTTTCACTTCATTTAAAAGATCAAGATGTTCCTCCAAACAAGAGAGTGTTTCATCGCAACTTTCCCCTCCATGCAAGTGTTGAATTGAATCGCTTAAGATATGAAGAACGTGAGTATCTGCTAACGAATAATAACGATGGTGGCCTTGTTGTTGAAATTTTATCAGCTTATTCTCCTTTAAGATATTAAGTTGATATGTGACTCCCGGAAGTGAGATGTTACCCAAGTGTTCTTTCAATTCATTGACATTGTGTTCTTTCTTGAAAAGATATAAAAGAATTTTTATTCGTGTCTCATCACTCAACACAGAAAAAAAAGATGAAATTGTTTGGAGATCTATTTCCATAAGATTAAGTGAGTACTTAATTATTTAAAATTTTTCATTATTAAATTATTAATGAAAATTTTACCTTCTTTTAACCTAAAATTTCTGAATCTCAAAACTGAAAAACCACCAATTTTTAAATTAGCATGATGCACTTAGAAAAATAGGATGGGAATTGTTTTGGAAACTAAACCTGAATCATTGGAGTTAACTTTTACCTCGAAATTCAAATCACTTCACTTTTACCTGGGAGCAATATTTATCATCTTTATTGCTGCCACTATTGTTTTTTTCATTCACAATCCGCAATTGAGAATCTGGGCGTTAATAGCTGGTGCTTGTGGATTAATCTATGTCGGTACTGAAATTATCAAATACGGGCAATTTAACCTAATCCGTTTTAAAAAATCGGGGATTTTTATTGAGAAGGAAAAATCCCATATACCAAAAGATGTTATCTTAGTAGAAGATATAGATAACATTGAATTGAAAATTCGAAAATCCCGGGTCAAAGTCGATGAAGGTGATAAACAAGCTAAATCACCCGCTTTTAAATTCTGGTTAGAAATAGTGATTGTTAAAAGGCTGGGTGAAAGAACCTTTTTAGATATGCGAAAATTCCTATCGGGAGATGAAGACAACATCTTAACCGCGGCTAAATCCATTCAAGAATTCTGCAAAACAACCTATCATCTTGATGCAGAAATTATCGAAGATACCAATGTCTCTCTGGATTAATTTACAGCCCCTTTTTTTATAGCTTTTTCATTCATACTGCATCATATTATCGAAAAAGTTTTAGTATCAGTATTTTTATCCATACATGATTATAATGAAGTATCGATATTTTCACACACTTGCTCGAGAAAGTTCAGTGCTCGGTTTTGGATGCATGCGCTTACCGACCGTAGGAGAAGGAGATAAAAAACACATAAATGAAGAACTTGCCATAAATTTACTCCGATTGGCAATAGATAATGGAATTAACTATATTGATACCGCGTGGCCTTATCACAATAAAGAAAGCGAAACCGTGGTGGGAAAAGCACTTCGAGATGGTTATCGGGAAAAAGTAATATTAGTTACCAAAGCGCCTGTATGGGAATATAAAAATTCTGATGATTTTGAGAATTATTTACGCTTGCAATTGGAAAAATTGCAAACCGATCACATT
>CAYRPF010000096.1:0-9622 GCA_964426185.1 uncultured archaeon
GAAAATAGAATGAGTTGTACAGAAAAATAAGGGGTTCTCAGAAAGTTTAAATCGCGATCGGCTGCTATAATAAAAAAAAAAAAAGGTTTGGCACCGTACTCTGGATCAAATCCAATCTCTGCGATTTTTGCTTCAGCTTTGTTTAGATTACGACTGAGGAAACGTTCCAATTACTCATTTGCTAATCGTATATTTATCGTGTGTAATTCAGATTATGATTCGGGAGTTTCTCTTTTTTCATGACGACCGGGAGATACTGAAGATTATTAGGAGAACAGATTAAAGAAATTACCATGGATCCCACCACATTTATTTTTCTGCGTTTTGACGCTGAAAATTCAACAACAACACCATGAATGATAAGTAGTTAAAGTTCCAATGCCATTTCGGCAATTACTAACAATCTATTAACCACAGTCCATGCATTCAATGGGTGGGAACTAAATGCTATTTTTTTTACGTTAAGATTTCGAATTTCGGTTGAAAATTCCCCTTTTTGAAATCCACCCACTAAAAAGGCAATATTTTCCGAGGAATTTAATGCAATTTTTTCCTTTACTCGATTCTGTAATTCTCCCCCTGAAACATTTTTTCCATTTTCACTTAGTAAAAAGACACTTTCAGGTTTAAATTGAGATTTTAACCATTCTGAAAGAGTTTCCTTTCTTTTAAAAATTAAATAAGGAGGTTGAGGCGGAATATGCTCCAAATCAAGAAGTTGAGCCATTAATCCTTTAAACCGAATGTAATCTCTCGGACATCGCATATCTGATTCTATTGTAAAAAAACCATCTGGACCATGAAAATGAATTCCCAGTTTCTTATGCAAATTTAGAATTGAGCTTGAAGTGTCCAGTATAAAATGAAAAAGAATATCTGGTCTTCCCCTTTTTTCACTTTCTGGCAGAGTTTTTATAATTCCATGGTGAAGTGCTACATCAAGAATTTCTCCCGCGCGTTTGTATTTCTCCAGATTCTTACGTACACTTTGATGTTGCTTGATATTTTCTGGTATTCTCTCCAATGCTGTATCTACCAAGATAATATGGATCATTCGTGGAGTTTCTCCATTTTTTAGATGAATTAATTACGATTCTGCTTTTTTTCTGGATTTTTGGGTTGTAATGATGAAATCCATTTCAAATGCTGGCATGCAGGACCTTTGTATGGGTAACGGGTGGTATGGCCGCAATCCAAGCAAGTAACAGCCAAATAACTGGCATAGTTTTTCATCTGACCTAAGCGGTATCTGGCATTAACTCCCGCTTTCAGCCAGTGTTTACAGTGATGACAAATTTGATGGCGGTATTTGGGGGGAATATTTATCTTGGTTGCCATAGCCAGTCTTCTGGCATGCTCTATATATCTATGCGCTAAAGTGGGATTATTTGATATAATTATGTTTGCCTGGTTAAAAAAATAATCAATACGTTCCAAGGCTGCTTGTTGCATAATTTTTTGCCTTTTTTGGCGTTTGGAATAGTAACGCCGTGATTTTCCCACGGTTATTAAATCTCCTTTTATTTTCTTTTTGAATAATTTTTGGATCGACCAGATTTACGATAGGAAGAGTTTTTTCTTGATTTTCCTTTTTTTGCTGGCTTTCGTGAATATGAAGAGCTCGCTCCTTTTTTATTTCTGGATTTTTTTTTGGAGTTTTTTACATTAAATTTTTTCTTTTGTTTCTGTGGAGGTTTTCTAATTATTCCTTGTGTTTTTTCCTTCGACTCCATTGCCGAAGTGGAAGAATGGTCAACTTTTCCATAGATTTCATCACTGATTTCATCAATTTCCGCCATTAATTCTTCATTATCATAATCGATGAATTCTGGTTCCTCTTCCAGATATTCGGAAACTTCATTTTCTCCATTTTCATCCTTATTTAATTGAAGGTTTGAAGGATTCTCTATTATTGCTTCTTCTGATTTGGTTGATATGGAATCTTTCATGTTTTTATATTTTTTGGGGATTCTAACACCCTTAACTGCTTTTTTAGAAATTACCGCAGTAAATCCCCGAACATCTAACACAAAAATGCCAAGATTCTTTATGAGATATTCGAGAAAGTAATCAATTCCATATTCTTGGGCAACTTCTTTCATAATTTTAATTTTAAGCATCTTGTTAGATTTGAAAAGCTCGCGTATATGAGCAAGCATGTTGGGTGTAATTCCATTCTTTCCGATGATTACATGAGCCCTATTCTGTAAGATGGTTTGAAATTCATCATTCATTCTTTGTCATTCAAGTTAAAGAAGCATGATGGATAAATTTTTGGAGAAAGATTTCTTCATGATCTTTGGTTCATTTCAATCATCTCAAAAATGCAATAAAATTAATTTTTTGGTTGTTGCCCAAACCAATTCTGAAAATTATCTATCCAATTGATGAAAATCTCCCTAAATCTATCAAAAGTCGATTTTATTAGAGAATAGTGAATGAAATTCCCTTTTTTCCAACCTTGAATGAGTTGTGCTTTCTCAAGTTTTTTCAGATCACGAGATACGGCAGGCTGACTTTTTTGCAACAGAGCCTCAAATTCACAAGAGCACATATCTTTTAGAGAGAGTGCCTCAATAATCATCATACGGTCAGGGTTAGATAATACTGAGAACATTCGATTTAAATATTGCAAATTGTCATTATTGCGTATTTCTTTCGATTTTTTCTGTAAATTGCGGTAATGCGAAACCGAATCATCAATATCATCGCAATTACTTAATATATGGCATATTCTCTCTTCAAAAGGTGTTAGTTCATCTGAATTTAAGTGAAAAATTTCTTTCGTTGGCATGGTATTATTATGAATAAAAATGCAATAATCTTTTAAAGATTATGATCATGAATATGTATAACAATTTTTAAATATTAATTCTAATTTCTAAATATTGAAATTACTTGAAATTTGGTGAGTTTTTTTTGCATTTTCACTCTATACTCTACCAAATTTAGTGCATTTACAACGAAAATGAATATGTGATTACCATGGAAAATTCAGAACAAAAAGTCACAGTTGGAGAATCTGAGATCAAAGGAGGGAAAGAGAAAGAGGAAAAACTGAGTTTCTTCGAAAAATTTCTGGTGGTCTGGATTCCGCTATGCATGCTTGCGGGAATTCTACTGTCTCAGTACACTAATCTGGGGAGTGCAATTGACTCTTGGTCGGTCCGAGGTATTTCCATACCAATCGGAATCTGCTTGTTTCTAATGATGTATCCTGCAGTTTTAAATTTACAAGCTTCAGAATTGAAAAAATTAAAGGATAACCCCAAACCCATAATTTTAACATTAGTATCAAATTGGATTGTTGCTCCCTTAGTTGGTTTTGGACTGGCAAAATTATTCTTGGGAGATAACGATCAATTATTTGTGGCGGTTATCTTGCTCAGCTCCAGTCCTTGTACGGCCATGGTATTGGTATGGGGTTCAATGGCACATGGAAATCAAGAGCAGAATGTGCTCAATACCAGTATAAACACCATCACGATTATGATATTCTATGCACCCTTGGTGGCTTTTCTCACGGGGATTCAAAACATTGAAGTAGATCGAGTGAGTTTAGCCATTTCTGTATTGGTGTTTATTGGTCTTCCGATTATATTGGGAATTATCACACGAAAAACAATTATACCTCGAAAAGGAGAGAAATGGTTCAACGAAGTTTATAGGCCTATTTTAGGCAAAATTTCAATCGTCGCTTTATTAACCACGTTGATAGTGTTATTTGCTTTGAATGGAAATACCTTATTGGCAAATCCTGAGTTATTGCTTCTCGTATCTGCACCATTATTACTGGGTTTTGTTATAGTGGTTGGATATAATGTATTAATCACCAAACTTTTCAGACTCAAATACCGGGAGGCAGTAGTAACCGTAATTATTGGATCTTCCAGCCATTTTGAAATTGCTATTGCTACTGCAGTTACAGCTTACGGTGTTGGTTCAGTGGCTGCCTTAGGGACCACCATGGGTTTATTCTGGGAAATTCCGGTGATGCTTAGCTTGGTGTATTTTGGTCGATATTTAGGTAAAAAGCATTTTTGGCCTCCAAATACTCCTAATATGTGATTATTTTTTCTTGATCAAACTTGATCACATTTAAATTAGCTGCGGTTCCAGTCTAATCTCGAAAATGTTGCTGAATTGAAGGAAAAGAGTCAAGAATAGATGCCTATTTTATGTATTCATCCATTATCATTAAAGGTTCAATGAACACCCTTTCTTTTTTCATACTCAAGAAAGAAACAATTTCAGAAAATATCCAAGTATTAAAAAAGAAAAGAATTAAGTTACATTTACTGCTTATTTGGCCGAAAGTAAATTGTCATCAACCAAATGACTATAATCGAGGATAAACATATAGAAATAATATGCAAAAAGGGCGGAATATCTATACCATTTGAATATAAATAAAATACATATCCTGCCAAAATTCCAACCACTACAATAAAACTAATGGTTTGCTTTGGTTTTTTTTTAAGCTCCGATAAATTATTGAATTCTGGATGAGAATTAACTAAAAAAATACTTGAAAATTTATACAAAATAATAATTAATCCCAATTTGAAAAAATCACCAGGCAAATAAGGGAAAAATCCAACCGATAATGCTTTGGTTATTGAAATTTCTTGCAATAATAAGCCGATTAATCCAAAAATATAAATACACATATTTGCGATAATTCCAATTCCAATTAAATTTCTGAAATCGCCGAAATCCGGTATTTTTTCCTTCATCCAACCTGTTATCCATGCAGAAACTAAGAATCCAATTAAATATCCTCCGCTTGGGCCATATAAGACCACCATGCCGGATTTCATTCCTGAAAACCATGGAATCCCGAGAATTCCAGCTCCGATATATAATAACTGTGCCAAAGTGCCATTCTTTTTTCCTAAAATCATTCCCGACAGAATTACAGCAAAAGTTTGCAAAGTAATTGGTATGGGAGTAAATGGTAATGGGATAGAAATAACCCCTCCCAAACCAGTAAGCAGTGTGAAGGATATGATTGCCATTAAAGAGGTAAAGTTTGAAACCATAATTTCGGATTTCTGATCTCCTGATATTTGTGCTAGCTTTTGTGGTCCATGATGTGGATTTGATTTTAAGTACATAATGATCAAAAGAATGTTTATTTGTATAAAATATCTTCTATCTAATACTGAAAATCTATTCCTTTTTGAATATAATTTCTCTGCATGGCAATAACCAACGCCGCTTTCTATAAATTTTATAACTGAAAAAGACAGATTACTAATTAGATTATAATGAAACGTTATTCATCTATAGATTTCTTGCGGGGTTTAGCCATTGTATTAATGATAATATTACATACGATTAGCGACACTTTGGATATAGACACCTTAACTTCAGATTTAAGCGCTCTTCCCATAATTCAAATACTGTTGCTGCTGGTCCTACCTTTTTTTGGTGGACTTGCTGGCTTCTTTTTGATGGTTTCGGCAATAGGAAATGTGATTTCCATGCAAAGAAATTTAGAAAAAGGGATGGATGCAAAAACTCTAATTTTTCGGCAAGTATTGGGTGGATTTTTGTTGTTAATTTTTGCCATGCTTTCCGAAGCAGTAATTGGTTATCATGGGACCTTGGGCGAGGTTTTTCTGCATCTTAATGATCTATCTCAAGGGCATTACGATCAATGGGCTTGGCGCTTTCTTCATTTTGAGACGGTAAACACTATAGCTTGGTGTATCATCCTAAATGGTTTAGTGCATGCTATTATGACAAGAAATGGTAAATGGAAAAACGTTACCAAACTTATGCGCAACTATTTACTCTTAATTGTTATCGTTTTAGCTTTAACACCTTTAATATGGTGGTTGGCAGACAAAATCCTTCCTGGGTATCCCTATGCAACCGATCCTGAAACGGGAAAGTCACTTCTTTATGGATATATTGGAAAGTCTTCTTTCCTTGATATCGTGCTCCGTTTCTTTTTAGGACCATTAGCTGCCAGTTGGGAACCTGTTTTTCCATATTTAGCCGCCAGCTTTATTGGCAGTATAATTGGTATTTATATAAATCAAGATCCAAAGGAAATTAAAACCCATTGGCTTAAAAAATTCTTGTTAGTTGGTTTAATTATGTTCATTGTAGGCGGTATTGGAGTAATCACAAATATCGTTTTGGTAATGATGAACGAGGGGTTAGATAGCACACTGAATTTGTATCTTTTAATATCCGAACATCGATACTGGACTGTAGCAAATGGAGTTCCTATATTAGGGTGGTTGTTTCAATTTTTGTTTTTAAACGGTTTTACGATTTGTGGCATTTTGCTTTTAATTCGGCTTGTTGAGTTTCGTGGAAAAGGTCAAAAATTTGCTGAAAAGACCAAATTTATCCGAAGAATGGGTTTTATTGCATTTACCATCTATACTGCTCAATGGGTCTATAATTTCTTCTACTTTGTGGTTTCATCTATCAATGGAGCTCCTTATCAGCGATTTTTCTGGAACGGAACTTTAATTACACTTGCCCTAACTTTTATTGCATTCTATATAATTACTGTTTTATGGGAAAAGGTTGGATACATAGGAAGTTTGGAATGGATGATAGCATCGATTGCCTTATTGGTAATTCCTGGAAAAAAGAGTGCAGAATTAAAGAAAAAATGGCCCAAGGATGTCTTGAATGTTGAAAATGCATTCTATGATGCAGAGTGGCTTGATATTATTCCGAGTGAGAAGATAAACCCAAAAGCTCTTCCAGATTCAAGACTTTCATCCAAAATTAGTGCATTGGGATTTTTGTTCTTTCCAGGATCATTCATCGGATTGACAATTGCGATTAATTCCGAAAAGAGAGAAGGCAGAAATAAGTGGAATAGAAGAGGCAAGATATTTGGAATATTAGGTGTTGTTTTCTTTTTCACTTGGGTGTCCTTGTTGTCGTTTCTCAAACTCTCTACCTTTGGAATAAGTTTATAGTGCAAAAAGAAAGTAAGTTTCTTTTGGATATCAAAGTTTCAATTTTTTTCTGATTTCGTTTCCTTCGTTACAAAATAACACCGTTTAGTTCCCATTTTTTTGGAGATAACTATTTCAGCTTTAATCAATTTATCAAGATGGTATTTTACTGTGCTACGTTTCAATTGACTCTTAATTATAATTTGATTTTGGTAAATTCCTGGATTTTCTTCTATTATTTGCATAATTTTTAAAGTGACTGTACTTTTCTTTATCAGAAAATCCACTTTTGTGATTGGATTTTTGTCATAGCAGGGAAAATAAACAATAAAATGTCCAATTCGCTCTGTTTTAATGATCTTGTATGATTCTAAAATATTTAAATGCCAAACCAAGTTTCCTGAGCTGATTTTCGCTTGGCGTCGTAATTCGTTAAAATGAATTCCGGGATTATTTAAAATGATATCAATGAGTTCATCACGTTTTTCATTCTCGAATACTTCTTCCAATGACAAATTATGACGATTCTTTGGAACTGGATGAATACGGTTCAAGATAAATTGCCGATATTCTTGTTTCGTCATCATTAAGCCAAATATAATGCCAATCACAATTACTCCGACTATAATATATGTAGTTATTGACTTGGGCAGTATAGGTGGAGAAGTTAGATCAATCCCAATTTTTGGATCTAAAATTACAGTATCTGAAAATTTTTGAAAGGCCAAGTATACAATTGGATCCCCGGCTTCCCTTCCCTCGCTAACTCCGATGTTAATATCTGTTTCATTAGATGAAGCAGTTTTCATACTGCTAAAATAACCTTGATTCCCAAAATTGACTCGTTTTTCATCGGATTGATCCTCATTGTCTTGCTCGGTCGAAGAAACAGTATTTTCTACTTGCCCAGATGAAAGTAAATGGAATCCCAGAACCAGCATTGCATTTTCATCCAGACTGACAAAAGTATAATTTTGTATCACAATATCAAATTTGAGGTAACTATTCTGGGAAAAATGATTCCGAAATTGAATTGTAAAAGGTCCTCCAACGCTTGTAATGTTGAAATGTTTTGAATTTTCTGTAGTTTCTTGAATCTCACTAAAATCCCAGGAGAGTGAAGGTAGTGAAAATGATGATGCAGGTACTTGACGATCTATATCAGGTGTATAAATCCCATCTTTGTTTTGATCAATAATCTCAAAAAGTAAAAGGAATTTAACTTCATATCTGATCGTTTCTTGGGAAGTTAACCAAAATGAATACATCGGAACATTAAACCCTGTTACCGAAAATGTAATGATCTCATTACTTACCTCAAGTTGATTTCTTAGTTGATCAATTTCATCATCATCTGTTGGAATGTCTACAGGAGGTTGAGTAATCGGGGGATCTGTGGTAAGGGGGGTCATACTCTGGGATTGAGCTGAAATTAAGAGAGAGTTACTTGTAATGCAAAGGAGGATAAGAAAAATACCTTGGAAGTATGTGTGTGTTTTCATTCTATTCCCATTAGTATATTTATTAGTAGGGTATTAATGATCATTGAAAATAAAAAAATAGAATCATAATAGAATCAAAATCGAGTGTATTATGCTTTCTTTCTCTGATTTTTAGATTTGCGCAAGTAAATGATCCCTGATACTGCTATAGAAAGACCAATAAACCATATTGAGGCGTATCCTGGTATTGAGAAAATTGAACTCTCTTCCGAATCAAGTCCGTTATCCGTACTGTCAACACTTTCTGAAAGTCCGATTATGGGATCCAGATATAGGGGTCCATCAAACCGTTCAAAAGCAATATAGGCAAGTGGATTTCCTTCTTCACTACCAACAGAAACACCTGCATTAATTTCTTTTCCCGATGCATTTGCTTTGGTTTCACTTTCGAAGTAAGCTCCTCGACCAAAATTGATTTTCTTATTACTTCCCGTTTCATTACTGGTTTGTGTTACTTGTGGTGTTTCAGTTTCATCAAGTCCTTGTTCGACTGCTATTAAATGAAAACCAATCACCAACATGGCATTTTCATCAGCACTAACAAATTCATAACCTTCAATTTTCACATCAAATTTAAGACTGGCATCGGAACCTAAATGGTTAATTAATTGAATCGTGTAGGCTCCACCGACACTTGTTATGTTGAAATGGGTGATCCCATTGCCATCTGTTTCGATTGCACTGAACTCCCAAGAAAGAGCAGGAAGCGCATTGACGGATGCAGGAACATTTGAATCATTTCCGGGAGTATAAACTCCATCTTGATTTTCATCTATTACTTCGAAAAGTAAGATGAATTTCACTTCGTATTTTGTATCATTTTGTGAAGGATCCCAAAATGAATACATAGGCACATTTTGCCCACCGGTGATTTTAATCGCTATGTTATCATTTTCTACATAAATATTGTCTCCACCAATTAAATCAGAAGGTTGAGCAGAGACGATTGAAATAGAAACGATAAGGAATAGTGCAAAAATCCCTGTTGAAATTTTTTTTTTCATGTTTTTCAACTCTATAATAATGAAGCAAATTTTCACTATATAAGTGATGAGGAGCAAATTTCAACATAAGAAAGATCAACATAAGAATTTAAATTCTAATTTATCTTATTTCCAAACCAATTTCGAAAACTATCTTCCTATTCATTGAAAATTTTCCGAAATCTATCAAATGTGGATTTAATTA
>CAYRPF010000097.1:0-9621 GCA_964426185.1 uncultured archaeon
AGATATTGAAGAACAAATTAATCCCAATGTTGTCGCAATTGCGGGAAAAATAACATCTAACAACGAATTTTTGGCAAAAATTTCCCATGATTTCCATATTCCTATAATAAATTGTTTAATCGAGCCTGAGAAATTACTGAAACAATTAAATATCTAATTAATTGCGTGCAACCCATAATTCCGCAAAATAAGCAGCAATATCTTCTAATTTTTCCCTCTCCAATGAATCTATAATTCCACTGGCAAATTCCTCAAAAATTGCTTGCCGAATTTTGGAAACATTTGTTTTTCGGCCAACTTTCTTTTTTATCTTTTTATAAAAACGATCAAAGGGAATTAAAATATTATCTATAAGCCAATCTTCAAGTAAAGGTGTTTCTTTGAGAATACCGCGCTCATAATTCATATTAATTTTCAGTAATCGCTCTTCTGTGAAAAAATAGTTATCAGGAATATCATAATATTTAGCGAATGTTTTTTTTACCTTTGACTTATTACGACTTAAATAATAATCTTGCCAATTATTATCAGCCAATGGAACATCTTTAAATACTCTCATTTCCATAACCCGAAGAGCGATCTTTTGCGGGGTATAACGAGTTAGATTGTCGCGAAAATTTTCTATGACTAATTCAGGCTTTTCTCTTATAAAGACCCGGGAGACAAGATTTTTTAAAATTACACAAATTACATGAACCATTTCATCAAAATATTGAGAATACATGGTAGAAGGGGGCACTGATGACATTAATATATCATGAAGTTTTTGGTTGATAGATTTTAATAAAGAAGCAAAAAAATTTTCATTCATTTCGTGAATATTTTGCTGGAAAATGATGTAAAAGACCCTATCAAAAGTATTTTCCATTTCAAACCGTATACCTTGAAATAAGAATAGATCTAAAATTGGAAATGATTTTGGAATTGTAGATTTACTGGTAAGATAAGATTGAAGAACTTCGTTAAATCTTTTTGGATAATAAAAATAATCTTGCAAAGGAATGGTTAATACCTCGAGAGGGAGAAAATACTGACAATAAAAAAAGAACAACTGATATTGACGATAAATTGGAGCCCGATTATTGGATTGAAATGTAGAGAATAAAGAAGCACATTCATTGATATAATTAAAAATTTCTTGATATTTCTCGATATTTCCATAATGGATAAGAGTAGGAGCCTTATCTATTAGAATTTCATGAACTAGTTGATTTGTATTGAATGTTGAATCTTCCACTCGGGAAGCGATAAAATTAGTTATATCTAAGAGAGGAGTAATATGTTCAAGAACTTGAGATTTTCGTTGCAAAGTATAAAAAACTCGGACTATATGAGCATTGCTTTTCGAGTAGGCATCTAATGCCATTGGATATAATTTTTCTTTCCTTAAATAAAGTTTCGACAATAAGTTTTTATCAATCCCAGGTAACAATTCAGCAAAATCGTAAATTAGAGAATTTAAGAAGGATTTCAAGAAATTCGTATCTAATTTTTGAAAATGAATCAAAAAATCAAGATTAAATTCTTTATTCTCTGAACCTTCCCCTATTTTGGCACACATTATATTAAATGATAGTTTTTCTTTTATTATATCAGAGATTAACCTGCTAAATACCATTACAATTGAGTTAAAAATATAAGAAATTATTCGATAATAATGATCGGGATGATGATATCTTTTTTTGAATTGGATGAAATGTTCCATTTCTTCTTGAGAGAGAGAATAGCGATAAAGAAAAAATAGATCAGAATGAGGATTTGTTATATTTCCTTCAACACTCTTTAAATGCAATTGTTTTATATTAAAAGCAAGAAACATATTCTCAAAAAAATAGCGAAACAACCAATCGAATTTAGCATAAAAAAAACGGGTTAAATTCGGAAATGTTTGAGATTCTTTTTCTTCAGGATGACGTTTTAAGTATTTACGGCGCCATGAAACATATGAAAATCGGACCTTTTTTCGCCAAAATGGAAATGTTTTACGTTTACGATATATTTCATCCATCATCCAAGATTGCAAATCTCGAATATTTGCCCAATTTTCCGTGAAATTATCACCGATACGTTCGAGAAAAGATTGTAAGTTTTCTGTCACTATGTCATCCTCAATTTATACTATACATGTTAAGGAGTTTTTGTTCTATTTTAAAGTTACTACTAATTAGTTATTTTTGCTATATGTTATTTTATTAAGATACTTATGCTTATAATTTTTTTAAGATGGAAATATTATTTCAATAGTCGAAGATGGAAGATTTATCTCAAAGAAAATTAAAAGAAATCATTGATACAGCAATTTATCAACTTATTCTACAGTCTTCGACTTCTGTTCATCAAGATGTTCTATCTTACTTACAAAATTGTTTAAATTTGACACAACCACAGTCCATTCCAGCTATACAACTTAATTTAATGATTAAAAATCTAAAATTTGGGCAAGAAAAGAAGCTCCCCATTTGTCAAGATACAGGACACTTGAATTTTTTCATTCAACTGGGAAGCAAATTCCCCATTATTTCCAATTTTAAGCAAGAAATAGAAAATAATTTAGAAAAATTAACAAATGAAGCTAAAATTCGCCCGAATACAGTTGATCCTTTAACAAATAATAATCCTCAAAATAATTTGGGAGAAAAATACCCCCCAATCTATCTCGAAATTATTCCTCAATCTGAAGACTTAATTATAACGGTGCTTAATAAAGGAGGAGGTTCAGAGAATATTTCGCAGCTTTTTATGCTTCCTGCTGCTTCTGGAAAAGAACAAATTATACCCACAATACTTTCATCACTTCAAAAAGATGCAAGAAAAGCATGCCCTCCTATTATTGTAGGATTAGGGATTGGGGGTGATGCAGTTAAATCATTATTTCTTGCAAAAAAATCTCTACTTCGTCCACTTGGCTCAAAAAACCCCCGTAAAGACATTCAGGAACTTGAAAGTGACCTCTTAGACAAAATTAATGCTCTTGAAATCGGTGTTATGGGTTTGGGGGGACCTTGTTCTTGTTTAGACGTTCATATTGAATGTTCTATGCGACATCCTGCCACATATCCAGTAGCAATGGTTGTAGACTGTTATTCTCATAGAACTCGATCCTGTCGAATCACAGCCGATGGAAAAATCATTTTTGGAACTTTAGATAATTTCTATCAATTCATCTCAAATTCTTAAACAGAATCTCATGGAAAGTGAAAACGATGACAACTTATCATTTAAATTTACCTTTAACCCAACTTAATATTCATGATTTCCATATTGGTGATATAATTTATTTATCAGGCATAATCGGGACAGGAAGAGATCATGTACATAAACGAATTTGTGAATTCATCGAAAATGATGAGTCATTACCCCCTTTATTTTCAAACTTTCATCAAGGAGCAATATATCATATGGGTCCAATTGTAAAAAAACAATCTGATGGGAAATACCAAATTATTTCAGGTGGACCTACTACTAGCTCTCGCATGGAACCATATCAAGAAAGAGTATGTAAGAATTTAGAAATTAGATTTGTAATTGGAAAAGGAGGTATGAAAAATATTGATTGGAATAAAATTAATGCAATTTATCTCTCTTTTCCAGGAGGAGTAGGTGCAATTGTTTCTAAATTTATTTCCAAAATCATCTCTGTGGAATGGTTAGATTTTGGAACTCCAGAAGCAGTATGGATATTAAAAATGAACCATTTCGGGCCATTAATCGTCAGTATTGATACTGAAAACCAAAGTTTATATTAAGAAATTTTTGAAGGATTATCATGACTCCTAAAAACTCCTTTCTCAAACCAGGAAAACTTCCCCCGGAATTAATGAAAAGATTGCTAAATCATTTTAAACATCCTCCTAATGATGCAAATGTGAAGATCACTCCGACATTTGGCCAAGATACCGGAATTTTTCAATTAGACAGATCATATGTTGTTGTTAAGACTAATCCCGTGACTTTCGCCACTGATGATATTGGATACTATGCTGTTATATTAAATGCGAATGATATTGCCCTTTCTGGAGCAATCCCAAAGTGGTTTTCCACAACTATTCTTCTTCCAGAAAAAAATTCTGATGAAAAATTGTGTGAAGACATCTTTCAAAGCATTGCTGAAGAATGCAAAAAACTAGAAATTGCCGTGGTGGCAGGGCACACGGAAGTTACTTATGGAATTGATCACCCAATCGTTGTTGGGACAATGATGGGCAAGATTCCCATCGATAGAAACATAATTTCAACATTTGGAGGAAAACCAAATGATGATCTACTATTAATTAATCCTATTGGAATAGAAGGAACTTCAATTATAGCCAGAGAACGATCTGAATACTTACTGAAAAACCAAATTTCTGCTGAACAAATAAATGAGGGTAAGAAATTTCTATACAACCCTGGAATCAGCATCATTGATGAAGCTAAGTTGTTGACTGAAAATTTTAAAGTTCATGCCATACATGGCCCAACTGAAGGAGGAATCTCCATGGGATTGGTTGAATTGGCAAGAAATTCTCAATGTGGGTTAGAAATCAAGAAAAAAGAAATTCTAATAGACCCCTTAACTCTGAAATTAAGTGAACTTTTTCAAATCAATCCCCTCGGTTTAATTTCTTCTGGATGTTTGATCGTAGCAGTGAATCCAGAAGAAACAGTGCAAATTATGGAATTTTTCCAACAGCGCAAAATTCCAATCTCTCTGATAGGAAAATTGATTGAAAAAGAAACAGAATATATTATGATCGAAGAAAATGGAACAAAAAGGAAACTAAAATATTCACACATTGATGAGATCACAAAAATTTTTATGGATTCGAAGTAGCATAAAATATAATTTCAAACGGGACAATTTTCTTAGTGCCTGGTTTTGAGAGCATTAATTCAATTTTATCTCCATTTATTAGGGGGATATGTCCTCTACCTTTAATTTGCTGCCGATTTACCCAGGTCCCCCATCGACTTTGATTATCTTCAATTGAATATTGTCCACTAGATTCTTTTCGTATAATAAAGTGCTGATGAATAATACGGTTAAATTTATCCTTTTTGACCCTGGAAATGGAATTTAACCACTCAACATCATAATCTACTGGAGAAACTAAGGGTAATATGGTGTTTCGGCCAAAATAAAATATATGTTCTTTAGGTGATATTTTGATTTGCTTATTAATTTGAGGAAAAACCAATAATGCCCCATCAATAGGAGGTATAGCCGCTCTCGGCGAAAACGGGGTAATGGGAGAAGAAAAGGAAGGAGTAGTGGATGGTTGTTGTGCCGATCGAGGAAAAGGAGTAGCTTGAGGAGGCTGTGAAATATTCAAACTTGTTCCGTTTTGCTTTGGTATTGATTTATAATCACCAGATGGATGCGCGTCTGGTTTGTAGTTTTTTATTGCTTCATTCACTTGTTCATTTAAAGGAGAACCGCACAATTCACATATAACGTCAAGCTTTTGTGAAGGAAGAATATTCAAATTCATGTGGTGCCCACAATACGGACAAATAATGTTAAGTTGCACTTTTATCCCAAGTAATATGCTTTTTTGTCACGTATAAAATTTTGGAACTCAAATAATATATTCTTTGGTTCTGAATCAAAGAAAGAAAGTAAAAAATAATTATTTTCTTTTGGGAATATTAGTGACAATTTTTTACTGATCAAACTTGATCACATTTAAATTAGCTGTGGATTAAGTTTTATCAAAATACGTGGCAAAAAGAAGCGCGCCAAAGGCTGCGATATTATCCGCCAGAACAAATAAAGTAGATTTCTCATCTACTAAAATGCTACATACACCATAACTGATTCCAAAAGTTATTCCAAATACCACCATGGTCAAAAAGACAGGTCTAATATATGGATTTTTCCATAACAATGATATTGTTGAAATAAAGGCAGTTTTAGCCATTTTCTTTCTTGTTTTTTTCTTTTTGCTTTTATAATGCTTCTTTTGAAGATTATGTATCTTAGTTATATTTGTTTCAAAAAGAATAATTACACTATACGCAGTGGCAAATATTACACCAAGAGGAATAAGAATAATAATAGGACGGGACCCTATCTGGAGGCCATATTGAGCCAATAACATGAAAATCAGTTGATATAACCCCATAACCCCAAAATAGATTAGAGCTAATCCAAAAGATTTGCCTCGAAACCAATTCAATTTTACCATAATTATCCGTGTGTTTATAATTTGTGATCTTATTAAAAAAAAATGGTTCAATATTGTTTAAAGTAAAGTATTGGCTTTCTTAATCAATTCCCGAAGATATAATCGAATCGCAAATAAAATGGCATCAAGTGTGATTGTTCCTTGCAGATATTGATCGTGTTCAATGGAAAGAATGAAAATTCCAATTTTCAAAGCATTGCGATCTGATAAATCACGTGCTCTAATTCTCACATATACTGTTGCTGGGGGAGAATTAAGAGTAATCTTCATGTTCCAGAGTTTTCCATGATGATCTGGGGTACCCTTATCTTCTACTATGATTTCTCCTTTAGCATTGAATTTCTGAAAAAGTGTTCCAGTAGGATCTAAAATAATTTTGTCATCTATCTCGAATTCAAAGTTTAATTCTGCTGTGCTTTTAAAAATAGGTGTGTTTAAGGGTATTAATGGCTTCCAGAATTCCGGATCATATATTTTTGCTTGGTATTTTGCGAGATTTTGATTTGGAAGGACTTCCACAACTGAAAGCAAGGGTTTTTCGGTCATAAATAATCACCTTTTTTTGCGAGCAGGGCGTTTTCCAGCCATATATTTGGCTGATTTTTGATTTTTATCCTTAATATATTTAGTTTTTCTCTCAAGTGCAAGAATATCTTTATGAAAATACTGTAAAAATAAATCACATAAATCGAGATCTTTAATTTTTTTCCATTCTTCAGATTTTTTACTCCAATCTTCAATAACTACCGAAGTTTTGTAATTTGCTTTTTCAATTATTACGTTTTCAATCGAATCTTCAGAGATTTTTACTTTATCTTTCGGATCTCCGCCTATGTATGTTGATGAAGGACATAATGGTAATTCTTCATCTTGAATCTCTTCTTTATAACCAGGAATTACAAATTTTGTAAATTGAGGATAATCAAAGGGATAAGCTTGGCATTGAATAGGTCTATTTTTATATATCAAACAATGTCCTGAATTATATTTAGGATTAGGTGTATAATAAATGCAATAATTGGAAGTTGGATCGAAATCTGGATTTAATCGCTTGAGATTTCTCAGAATTGCTTGAAGCGTTTTTTGAACTATGGGAAATTTTTTGTTTTCTCGGATCATTTCTTCGTAGCGAATAGAGATCTCTTTCTGAGAAGGAAGACCATAACCGGAAATCCCATCTAAATCTTCCACTGGAAATATTGCACTGAGAAAAAGAGGACTATATTCCTCATCATCCAATTTCTGCAACCATTTTACCATGTCATAAGGGTAAATCCAAACCCAATGATTTGAAAGGCTGAAATTACAACACTTTGCACAATCATTACATTTAAATTGAGTTTTGCTATACGAATAAGGTTGAACGTATTCATTTTCTTCCCATTCTTCCAAAATCTCTCCGAATATTTCCATATTTGCATCGAGCCAAGTATTTATAATGTCTCGAATCTCGTCTTCTTCGTCTTCGTTCATGAAATTTCACTTTTTAGTGTCTGTAGAGAATTGTCACTCCAGCTTTTACTTTACTTCCAATTTTAACTTGAATTTTTTGATGATGATTTGGAATTTCCATTTTCAAGGTACTACCAAAAACGATCATACCCATGCGTTCACCTGCTTTAACCTTATCCCCTTCTTTCACATATGGTTTACTGCGTCGAAAGAACGCCCCACAAATCATATAATACATAATTCGATCTCCATATTCTGTTTCTAAGGTTAAAATTGTCCGTGCATTCTTTTGCAAAGCTTTGGTAGTGGAAGAAGAAGTTGCTTTAATGAAATAAACCAAATGATGTTTCCCCTTTTGACGAATTATTTTCTTAACGGTTAAATTACACGGCGCTCGAACTACATGGACGTTGTGATAATGCATTTCCACAAAAAGTGAGATAAATTCTGGATTTTCTTGGATATAGACTAAAGTTCCATCGGCAGGACTTAAGATATCATGCTGAGGATCATAATCGGAAGGAACTCTTCGGTCAGGATCTCGGAAAAAGGAGGCAAGCAATATAATTCCAACTGTGGTGGGAAAAGTTATTACCCAGAAATATAACCAAGGATTATATTTCGTTGGTAAAGAAATAATATGCCATCCAATATCTAACAAAATTGCGGGAATTACCCAGAAATATCCTTCCTTTGCAAAACGCATTACAGTCACTTAACTCCTTATAACAGTTAATTTGTGAAGAATTATTAATATTAATATTCTCCACGTAGAAGACTGTAAGAATAAACGTCTTTAAATTTATCCTTTTTACAAACATATTCACGAATTTTTCCTTCACGTTTAAAGCCCAATCGCTCAAAAAGAGAAATGGATCTGGCATTTTCTATAAAAATATGGGCTTGAAGACGGTTAAGAAATAAATTTTCAAATCCATATTTGATCATTAACAAAAGCGCCTCTGTGCCAATACCCTGGGTCCAATAAGACCTTCCCAGCCAAATACCCAGTTCCCCACGATAATTAGTAAAAGAGATATTATAAATGGAAATTTGCCCAATTGGAATTCTAATATTTCCCAATTTTCCTGTTTCTACTTGATTTGATTTGGTAAAGATGGTGTAAGTAAAATCTTGATTCATCTGCCATTGGTTTTCAATAAAAAGAATATAACGACGAAATTCATTAAGGTTATTAATATCAATGGTTAAATTTTCTAAAACTCCAAGGCTCTTAATTTGCTCATATAATTTATCTGCATGAGCAGTCGTAGTTTTACGGAGAATCACCCTTTTTCCCGTAATTTCGGGAATTTTTCGATATTTTTGGTTTTTTTGCCGATTTACCATTTTGATCCTCTTACCAATCGATCTTACTCTTAATATAAAATTCTTAAAGGTCCCTCATCTACAATTTAATTAGGAGGATGGCTCGACCTAAAATTGTTTCTTATCTCACCTTGAAAAAAAAAAGAAAATTTATCCCGGAAATGCTCGGATTAATCATGGCTGCCTTTTCTTTGGGTTTAATTGGATTTCTAAGTTGGTACAGCCTCTTAACCCCTTTTGGATTATTTGGAATTTTATTGATTCATACGGGGGTAATCCTTTATACTAAATATTCTGAATTTGACCCTCCTCCCATTTTGCATTTTTTCAGGCCTTTTCAAGGTTTACTTCTAATATCACCTCTTCTATTAGGACTAGCATATTTCTTTACCTTTTTTACACAAGGTGACAATTTAGAAAGTTCCATAAAATTTGCACAATTTAGCACCCAAATCACTTTATTAATGCTTATTTGGGCATTTTTATCCACCTATTCAATAATTGGAGTTTATTTTTCGCTAATGACAATCTCTAGGTGGTTTCCATTTTTAGTACAATTAAGCGGGCAATTTGATACGCCGTTAATTTTATATTTTGATAGTATCTTCGTAGCATTGATGGGACTCGGATGTTGGTTCACTCAATTATATTCAATTTATACTGTAGTGTTCCA